>CAMVGI010000127.1 GCA_947166955.1 uncultured Clostridia bacterium
AAGGCTTCTGCTCAGAAGCATGGTCGTGGTTATCGTGGCAGCACCGTCCTATTGTTCGTTCACCACGCGTCCTTGCCCTTTTCCTCTGGGATCACCAGCTCGATCGCGCGGATGGCGACTTCGAGCATCGAGTCGTCCGGCTCGTTGGTCGTGAAGTTTTGCAGCCACAGGCCCGGGCGCGAGAGAAAGCGCGTCACGGGCGTGTCGTGTCCGCCGACGTAGCGGTTGAACTCATAGGCGACGCCCATGATGGGAATGAGCAGCAGCAGGTGCAGTGCAAAGCGCACCCACAGGTTGCGCCACTCGACAAAGCTGAATACGACGCTCGAAATCAGGATCGAGATGATGACCACGACGAACAGGAAACTCGTTCCGCAGCGCGGATGGAACCGCTTTTGGATGCGGCAGTTCTCCACCGTCAGCGGCAGTCCCGCCTCGTAGCAGAAGATCGTCTTATGCTCCGCGCCGTGGTATTGGAACACGCGCTGAATGTCCTTCTGCTTCGACACCAGCAGCATGTACGCGAAGAAAATGGCGAGCTTCAGGACGGATTCGGCCAGATTGTGCAGCGCCGCGCTTTGGATGTACGGGTCGATAAAGCCCGCCAGAAACGTCGGCAGCAGGAAGAAAAGGCCGATCGTCAGTCCAAGCGACAGGATCACCGCAAACGCGGCGATGATCTTCTGCGCCTTCTCGTCGCTGAAATGCTTCTCGATCCAAAGGTCGAACTTCGTCGGCTGCACCAGCTCGTCGTCCGGAAAATAGTCCGCCGAAAACATCAGCGCCTTCACGCCGCGCACCATCGAGTCGATAAACGTCACCGCGCCGCGGATGACCGGTACGCCGAGGATGGGATACTTGTCCTTCGTGAGCGTGATCTCCTCCTCCTTGACGACCAGCCCGTCCGGCGAACGCACGACGATCGCCTGTCTGCCTGGGCCTCTCATCAAAATACCTTCGATCAGCGCCTGCCCGCCGATGCTCGTGCGGAATTTCGGCGCGCAGCCTTGCTCTTGTGCCATGGTCGTTCTCCTTACGTTTGGTATCGTAGCACATTCTTTTCGAAAATGCAACAGTCGTTCGATTTATTTTTCCTTATTTTTTTCGCTCTCGCCGAGCGGCGCGATGGGAAGCGTGATCGTCACGACCGCGCCTCCCGCGCCGTCGTCCGCGTTTGCCACGTCGAACCCGCCGCCGTGCAGCCGGACGATCTCGTCGCACACGGCGAGGCCGATGCCGCTGCCGCGCGCCTTGGACGAGCCTTTGTAGAACTTCTGCTTGACGAACGGCAGCTCCTCCGGCGGGATGCCGGGGCCGTAATCGCGCACGCGAATGACGATGCGCCCGTCTTCCGCACGCGCGGACACGTCGATGCGCTTGCCCGCGCCGCCGTGCTTGCTGGCGTTGTCGAGCACGTTGGAAAAGACCTGCTTCATGCGCTCGCCGTCCGCCGCGATGGGCGGGATGTCCTCCTCGCCGGGCGTATAGTCGACCTCGATGCCCTCCTGCCGGAACAGCTCGCGATAGGTGTAGATGGTATCCTCCAGCTCGGAGACGATATCCACGGTGTCGATACGCAGCGTGAAGCGCCCGTCCTGGATCTTGGTGAAGTCGAGCAGCTCCTCGACCATCGTGGTGAGGCGGCGCGACTCCTTGCCGATGATGGCGAGGCCGCGGCGCGTCTGTTCGGGCTTGCCGACGGGGTCCGCCTCCAACGTCTCCGCCCAGCCGTTGATGGCGGTGAGCGGCGTGCGCAGCTCGTGCGACACGGAGGAGACGAACTCCTGCTGGATCTGCTCCGCCTGCGAGATTTTAAACGACATGTCGTTGATGTTGTCCACCAGCTCGCCCAGCTCGTCCTGATAGTGATTGTCGATGCGGATGCCGTAGCTGCCGCCGGAGATGCGGCGCGCCGCGTCGGACACGACGGCGACCGGCTCGACGACGTTGTTGATAAAAATGGCGTTCGAGAGCACGATCAGCGCCACGAACAGCAGCGCAAGCCCCGCCGAGAGCAGGAAGTTGAACATGATCTGGCGCTCCACCGCACGCAAACTCGTCACATAGCGCAGCACGCCCACGACGCGCGCGTTGAAAAAGAGCGGCGAGGACACCGAGAGGATGTTCTCCCCCGTCTGCGGATCGCGCCCCTGAAAATAGTCCATCGTGCCGGCGATGGCGGAGGCAATATCCGGCGTGTCCGGTCTCGTTCCGGCAGTCAGACCGTAGGACGAAACCTGCACGCGGCCGTTGGAGTTGATGAACTGCAGCTCCAGAACGTCCTTTTCCTCAAAGGTCTCCACCGAGTAGGACGCAAGGCGGTAATACTCGCCGTAGGTCTTCACGCCGTAGCCCGTAAATGTGTCCGCCGCAAGACGCGCGCGCGTCTCAAGGCCCGAGCGCATATTGTTGTAGTAATACTGCGCGGAGGCGATCGTAAAAACCGCGACCGCCAGCATCACCAGCAGGATAACGGGCAGCACGGCGCTGACGAGCCAGCGCTTGCGAAGGCCGCGGATACGAAGCCCCTGCCGTTTGTTTTTCAGTTTTTCCGACACAGGCTCCGCCTCCCTTTACATCGCATGGTGTCCGGATAAATGGAATGTCGAATTTATTCGACGTTCCCCGTGAAACTCCCGCGGAGTTTCGCCGCCATATTTCGCGGTTGCCGCGCAAGCGGCGAGCGAAATGGCATCCGGATAAATGGAATGTCGAATTTATTCGACGTTCCATTTATAGCCGAAGCCCCAAACCGTAAGGATGTACTTCGGCTCCTGCGCGTCGTCCTCCAGCTTGATGCGCAGCCGCCGCACATTGACGTCCACGATCTTCGGCTCGCCGAAATAACCGTGGCCCCAGACCGTGTCCAAAATCTCCTCACGCGAGAGCGCCTTGCCGCGGTTCTCCATAAAGAGCTTCACGATCGCGTATTCCACCTGCGTCAGACGCACGCGCACGCCGTTTTTCTCCAGCGTGCGGTTGACCGTGTTCAGCCGGAACGGCGGCTGCGACAGTTCGCCGCTCGGCTCCGCCGCCGCAGCGGGCGCGTCCCCCGTACGGCGAAGCAGCGCGTCCACGCGCGCGGTCAGCTCCGCGGGGGAAAAGGGCTTTGTCACATAGTCGTCCGCGCCGGTCATCAGGCCCGTGACCTTGTCCATCTCCTGTGAGCGCGCCGAGAGCATGATGATGCCGATGCGCGGGTCGGTAAGCCGGATGCGCCGGCAGACCTCGATCCCGTCGATACCGGGCAGCATGATGTCCAGCAGCACCGCGCGCGTGTCCGGATTCGCCGCGAGCTTGGAAAGCGCCTCCTCGCCCGTCTCCGCCTCGACCACCTCGTAGCCCGCGCGTTCGAGATTGATGACGATAAAGCTGCGGATGCTGGATTCGTCCTCTAACACCAAGACTTTCTTCATGTCCGTCTCCTCGCTCAGTTTTCCCCCGCCGTCCACTCCGCCGCGATGAGCGCAAACCGCTCGCGCAGCATCGACTCGTCGATCATGCCCGCGCCGCCGTCGTACAGCTCCGCCGCGTAGACCGCCTCCGCCTGACGGGAAAGCGTAATGCGCCCGTTGCGCGCGGCAAGCGCCGTGCGGTTGTAGCCCGTGAACACATAGATCGTCAAAAACGGCTCGCCGTCCCCGCGATCCAGACGGGTAAAGGTCACCGCGCTCCCGTCCGCGCCGCTTGTGCGGCTGACGCTCACGTTTTTGTCCCAGCCGTCCGGCAGCAGCAGGCTCCAGCCGCTCTGCGTGTCCTGATAGGTCTCGCGCACGATCTCGGAATTGCCCGCGCAGTCGTACTGCCGCCAGCGAATACGATAGTAGGCCGCGCCCTCCGGATCGGTCTGCGCAAAGGGTACGCTCTCCGGCACCTCGGTCGCGCCGTCGCCGTTCCCGTCCGTCGGGTAAAGGTCGAGAAAGCGGAACGCCTCACCCGCCGCGCCGCCGATGTTGTGCAGCGAATCCCCGCCGACCGTCAGGATATCCGTGAGCGCCGCGCCGTCCTCCGTCACGGAGGTAACGAACAGCGCGCTGTGCCCGTCCGAAAGAACGCCCGCCGTAATGCGGTTCAGCTCCGCCACGGTGGGCGTGAGCCGGAGCGAGGAGCGAAGCGCAAGCTCCGCGCCGTCCCACGCGTAGTAATCCGCCACGGCGTTGCTCTCCTCGTCGCTGTGCAGCACAACGAGATCCTGCCGTCCGTCGGCGTCCATATCCCGCGCAGCATAGCGCGTGTAGCCCGTAAGCAGGAGCTGTCGCGCCGTACCGTCTATAACGGAATAGACCGCGAGGTTCTGCACGTCGAGGTCGCTGCGTATCCCCGCCAAAATCTCGCGCCAGCCGTCGCCGTTTAGGTCGACGTAGCTCACGCTGTAGATCGAGTGGGACGTGCCCTCGATCACGCAGTACTTCCGGTAACTGCCGCCCGAAGCGCGGAAGACGTAGACCTTCATCGGCTTTTCGTCGCCGGCACGCCGGAGAAACGCCACCGCTTCCTCCTCGCCGTCGCCGTCGAGATCGACCATCTGCACGCTTTGCAGATTGCTGCCCGAAGTGGGCGCGGCATACTCCGCGCCGTCGGAAACCAGCGCGTCGATCAGCGTTTCGAGCGATTCGTATTCCGTCGGCAGCTTCGGCAGGCGGTACAGGGACGCGTCGGAGGGGCCGGGCGCGCAGGCGCCGAGCGTCAGCACCGCGCACAGCAGCGCGCCGAGCGCGCCGAGCTTCGCGATTTGCCGCATGCTACCCCTCCTTCGCATAATTTTTCTTTCTATACTATAGCATAAGTTTTCGGAAAAGCAACGAAAAATGCTCTTGCAAATCCCCCGCGTTTCCCGTATAATGTCCCTTGCACCCGCCGGTGTGATGGAATTGGTAGACGTAGTGGACTCAAAATCCACCGCTGGCGACAGCGTACCGGTTCGAGTCCGGTCACCGGCACCAGACAAAAAGCGACAGGTTTCGACCTGTCGCTTTTT
>CAMVGI010000128.1 GCA_947166955.1 uncultured Clostridia bacterium
CCCCGACCTGCTGATTACAAATCAGCTGCTCTACCAACTGAGCTATACCAGCACGTCCGACGCGGCATTTCCGCCGTCAGGATTTCCACAGCACGCCAATATTAGCAGATGGTACGGCCTTTGTCAAGAACTATTTTTCGTTTTTCCCTGATTTTTCTTGTGCGTTTCGCTTTTTTATAGTATGATGGTTCATTATCAAGGCAAACGGGGGTGCGATATGAAAATCAAGACCAAGGCTCTGCCCTATGAGCAGGTCCTCGCGCTGCCGCGGCCGGAGCGGCGCAAGCCCCGCGCGCCCGATCCGCTTTTGCGCGCCGTCGCCCGTCTGGCGGGCGCAGGCGACCTCAAAAACGCGCGCTTCACCTGCCAAACCGAACGCATGGATGAAATGGGCGACGGGCCGTACCTCATCCTGATGAACCACTCGAGCTTCATCGACCTTGAGATCGTCGCCCGCGTGTTCCGCGACAAGCCGTACTGCATCGTCTGCACCTCGGACGGTTTCGTGGGCAAGGAGGGGCTGATGCGCGCGCTCGGCTGCATCCCGACGAACAAGTTCGTCACCGACGTGAGCCTCGTTGGCGACATGCGCTACGCGCTCAACCACGAGCATTGCAGCGTGCTGCTCTATCCGGAGGCGAGCTACAGCTTCGACGGGCGCGCCACTCCCCTGCCGCGGCGGCTCGGCAGCATGCTCAAGCGGCTCGACGTGCCGGTGGTGGGCATATTGACCGAGGGCGCGTTCACGCGCGACCCGCTCTACAACTGCCTGCAAAAACGCAACGTCGCGGTATCCGCCACCGTGCGCGGTCTTTTAACGCGCGACGAGGTGCGCCAGAAGACGGTTGCGGAGATGGACGCCATTCTCGACGACATGTTCTCGTTCGACAACTTCGCGTGGCAGGAATCGCACGGCGTCGAGACGCCGGAGCCGTTCCGCGCCGACGGGCTGCACCGCATCCTCTACAAGTGCCCCCGCTGCGGCGCGGAGGGCGAGACCGAGGGCAAGGGCACACGCCTCGTCTGCCATCGCTGCGGCACAGAATACGAGATGGACACGCTCGGTCGCATGCGCGCGTCGGAGGGCGAGACCGAGTTCGCGCACATCCCCGATTGGTACGCATGGGAGCGCGCCGAGGTGCGCCGCGAACTGGAAGCCGGAACCTATCGTCTCGACACGGAGGTGGAGATCGGCATGCTCGTGGACTTCAAGGCGATCTATATGGTCGGCTCCGGTCGGCTCGTCCACGACGAAACCGGCTTCACGCTCACAGGCTGCGACGGAAAGCTGCGCTTTGAGCGCCCCGCCAACCAGAGCTACAGCCTTTATGCCGATTACTATTGGTACGAGCTGGGCGACGTGATCTGCATCGGCGACACGCACACGCAGTATTACTGCTTCCCGAAGGGCGGCGTCCCCGTCGCCAAGGCGCGCCTCGCCACCGAGGAACGCTACAAGCTGCTGCGCGAGCGGCGGAACGCGCGCGCAGCAGCCGAATAACGTGAAAAGGGCCGCCGGAGGCGGCTCTTTTTATCGGCGTTTGTTGCCAAACTGTAAAAAAATTTGCGAACCGCTTGCAAAATCGCCGTAGGCGGGATACAATACGGGGCAGAAAACGACGGGCGGAACGTCCGGAACCAATTCAAAAACGGAAAGGGAAGCGACAAGCATGGCAAAGATTGACATTATCTCCGGCTTTTTGGGCGCAGGCAAGACGACGCTCATCAAGAAGCTGCTGGAGGAGGCGTACAAGGGCGAGAAAATCGTCCTCATTGAGAACGAGTTCGGCGAGATCAGCATCGACGGCGGCTTTTTGCAGGGTACGGGCGTACAGATCAGCGACATGTCGTCCGGCTGCATCTGCTGCTCGCTCGTCGGCGACTTCGGCGAGGCGCTGCGCGACGTGCAGGCGAAGTATCAGCCCGACCGCATCCTCATCGAGCCGAGCGGCGTGGGCAAGCTCTCCGACGTCATCCGCGCGGTGGAGGACGTGGCGAAGGACGACCGCGACATCGTCCTCAACAGCTTTATCACCGTCGCCGACGCGAGCAAGTGCAAGGTCTACATGAAGAACTTCGGCGAATTCTTCAACAATCAGGTCGAGCACGCGGGCTGCATCATCCTCTCGCGCACGGGCAAAATGAGCGAGGAGAAGATCGCCGCCGCCGTGGCGCTGCTGCGCGAGCACAACGCAAGCGCCACCATCATCACGACCCCGTGGGAATCGCTCGACGGCAAGCAGATCCTCGCGTCCATGGAGCGCACGAGCGCCGACTTCATCCACGAGCTGCAGGAGCTGATGGAGCACGAGGAACTGGACGACGACGAGTGCGACGATCCCGACTGCTGCTGCCACCATCATCATGACCATGACCACGAGCACGAGCATGACCACGAGCATCATCATCACGACCATGATGACGATGATCACGAGCACCATCATCACGACCACGATGACCACGACCATGAGCATGACCACGAACACCACCATCACCATCATCACCACGGGCACGACGCGGACGAGGTGTTCACGAGCTGGGGCGTCGAGACGCCGAAGTCCTTCCCCGCAAGCGAGATCGAGCGCATCCTCACCGCGCTGGATTCCGGCGATTACGGCAAGATCGTCCGCGCCAAGGGCATCGTCGGCGGCGGCGACGGCAAGTGGCTGCACTTCGACTACGTGCCCGAGGAGCACGAGGTGCGCGAGGGCGCGGCGGACGTGACGGGCCGCCTCTGCGTCATCGGCGGCGAGCTGAAGGAAGACAAGCTTAAGGAACTCTTTGGAGTGTAATCGGAAATGGACATCCCTGTTTACGTGGTCGCCGGTTTTTTGGACGGTGGCAAGACAAATTTCATCAACGGCATCCTGCAGGACGGCTTCGCCAAAAAGGACAAGACGCTGCTCCTGTGCTGCGAGGAAGGCGACGAGGAATACGAGGCGACGGACAACGTGCAGGTCGTAACGCTCGACGATGCGGAGGACTTCACGAAGGACGCGCTGCGGGACCTTGAAAAGCAGTATCATCCCCGTCAGGTACTCATCGAGTACAACGGCATGTGGCCGTTTGAAAAGCTTAACGAGCTGCCCGCGAATTGGGTGCTGTTCCAGATCATGACCTTCATCTACGCGCCGAGCTTCGACGTCATGGCGCGCAACATGGGCCAGCTCATGATGGAGAAGGTCAAAAACGCCGATATGATCGTTTTCAACCGCTGTACGCCGGAGGTGGCGGACGCGCTGCGCAAGCGCAACCTGCGCATGGTGAACCGCCGCGCCGACATGTATATCGAGTACGAAAACGGGCAGAGCGAGGACTACGTCAACGCCGACGTGTGCCCCTTCGACGTGACGCAGGACCCCATCGAGATCCCCGACGAGGACTTCGGCGTGTGGTACGTCGACGCGATGGACCACCCCGAGCACTACGACGGCAAGCGGCTGCACCTCAAGGCGATCATGTGCCACTCGAAGAAATATCCCGGCACCTACGTCCCCGGGCGCTTCGCGATGGTCTGCTGCGCGAACGACACGCAGTTTCTCGGCGTGGTCGCGAGGGGCGACGCGCTCAAGCCCTACAAGAACCGCGATTGGATCGACGTCACGGCGACGTGCAAAAAGGAGTATTTCGAAGCCTATCAGGGCGACGGCCCCGTACTCTACGTCGAGGACGTGCGCGCCTGCGCGGCGCCGAAAGAGGAAGTCGTGAGTTTCTGAAAGGCGGATACGGGCAAAAAAAGCGACGGCTCAGCCGTCGCTTTTTTTAAGCTTTTCCCACGCCTCGTCGAAGCGCGCGACGCGGTAGCTCTCCTCTTTGCCGAGGTGGAGCCGGTACGCGATCGTGTCCGGTTCGGCGCGCACCGCCGAAAAGCCGTATTTCGCCGCGCACTTGAGTCCCTGCACGTTGTCGCGCGGGATCAGCGCGCCAAGTTCCGTGATGCCCCGCGAGCGCGCAAAGGACACCGCCTGCCCGACGAGGCGGACGCCGAAGCCGTTCCCCTGCGCGTCGTTCTCCAGCCAAAACTCGTCGAGCATCCCGACGCCGTCGTCGCGGCGCACAACCGAGAGCGCGCCGGCAAAATCGTCGTCCATCATCACCTCGAAACGCCCTTTTTTCTTCGGGTCGGGACGGAACCAGACGCCCGGTTCCAAGCCGTCCTTGTTCTTCACCCACACCTGCCTGCCGAGCGTCGTCAACTCGTCGGGCAGATGCGAGGCGTCGTCGCGGTATGCGACGTGCAGCCCCGTTTCGTCCGCGATCACCTTCGTCACCGCCGTATTCTCACTGTGTCCTGTCCTGTCGACGTCCGCGATGGACAGGCCCTGCAGCGTGCCGATCAGCAGGCGCAGCGCCATGCCGTGGGAAAACA
This sequence comes from uncultured Clostridia bacterium, assembly GCA_947166955.1. The sequence continues at coordinate 4,370 of CAMVGI010000128.1, forward strand.
CCGCGACCGTCTCGTTCGGATGCGCGGCGACGATGCCGTCGAGCGCACAGAGCATACGCGCGCGCACCCCGCGCATCTCCTCTCCGCCCGCGACGCGCCAATTCCCTGCGTCGGTGTTGAATTTCACCATGCGCTCACGGTCGAACTTCGTGAGATACGTCCACGTCTTGTCCTCCCACTCGCCGATGCCGACCTCGCGCAGCTCCGGCGTCGTTTGCAGCGGCAGGCCGTGCACGCGCGTAACGGCGAGCGCGGTGGTCTGCGTGCGCGTGAGGTCGCTGGAGTACGCCGCGTCGATACGCTCGTTTTCAAACCGCTTGGCAAGCGCCGCGATCTGCCGGTAGCCGCGCGCGGTGACGGCGGCGTCGTAATGCCCGTGCGCTCGGCGGTACAGGTTGCCCTCCGCCTCGGCGTGCCGGATGAGGTAAACGGTCGTCATAGCCCTATCCTCGCTTTTCTCGTTTCACAATTGTATTATGGCGGTTTTTCCGCGTTTTGGCAAGAGCCGCGGCGCATTTTTTCCGCACATCGGGGCAAGCTTTTCACGTGGACAAAGGAGTGTGATGAAAATGGAAACCACCGCTTTTCTGCGC
>CAMVGI010000129.1 GCA_947166955.1 uncultured Clostridia bacterium
ATATTAGGTTTCGCACTTGGGCGGGACCGGAAGTTTTTGAAAAGAATGAAGGAAGAGAGGAAAACGACATGAAGAGAATGCTGGCACTGATCCTGACCCTTGGCATGATCGCGGGTCTCCTCGCGGGCTGCGGCAAGAAGGAAGAGGCTGCGCCCTCCGGCGGCGCCGCTCCGGCGGATTATCACCTTGAACTCAAGCTCAGCCACGTGTTCGGGCCCACCGAGCAGCTTGCCATCTCCGTGCAGGAGGCGGCGGACAACATCCGCACCAAGACCAACGGCGCGATCGACATCCAGTGCTACCCCAACAGCCAGCTCCCCGTCTACAAGGACGGTCTTGAGCAGTGCGCTTCCGGCGCGAACTTCATCTCCGTCGAGGACCCGTCCTACATCGGCGACTATGTTCCCGATTTCAAGGCGCTCGTCGGCCCGATGATGTGCTCGAACATCCAGGAGTATGAGTATCTCCTGGAGACCGACCTCGTCAAGGGCATGATCAAGAAGCTTGAGGACAGCAACATCAAGGTCCTCGCGCTCGACTACTTCTCCGGCTTCCGCTTCATGAAGACCAACAAGGTCATCAAGACCCCGGACGACCTCAAGGGCATGAAGATCCGCGTCCCGAAGTCCGACCTGTTCGTCAACACGCTCAACGCGATGGGCGCGAACGCGGTCCCGATGGGCTGGGACGAGACCCTTTCCGCGGTTTCTCAGGGCGTTGTGGACGGCCTTGAGGGCACGATGTCCGACTTCCGTTACGACGGCTCCGGCGAGGTTGCTTCCGTCGGTTCGCTGACCAACCACCTCATCGGCGTCTGCGGCGTGTACATCGGCCTGAACGTCTGGAACAGCATCCCCGCCGAGTACCAGAAGATCATTCAGGAAGAGTTCACCGCCTCCGGCAAGCGCATGGTCGAGACCATCGAGAACAGCTACGCCGAGGATATGGCGTATCTTGAGGCGAACGGCCACACCTTCAACGAGGTCGACATCGACTCCTTCGCGCCCGGCTTCAAGGCTGTGTACGACGCGATCGAGGGCACGACGCCCGGCATCTATGACATGCTCAAGGCGGAGATCGCCAAGATGCCCAAATAAGTAGCAGATCGCAGCAACGATTTGATACGGAATTGCGAGGGGAAGTGAGGAGCGTTGCCTCTCACTTCCCCCCTGCATTTGCGGCGATAGGCCGCATGGAGGGACTATGAAAAAAATCACCGGAAAACTCATTTTCGACCACTTTGAGGAGATCCTCGCCTCCGTTTTGTTTGTGGGAACGCTGGTGCTGGTCATCCTCAACGTGATCACGCGTTACGTGTTCCGGACGGGTATCCCTTGGGCGGAGGAATTCGCGACGGGCTGCTTCGTCTGGACGGCGTTCGTCGGCTCGGCGGCGTGCTACAAGCGGCGCGCCCACGTGGGCGTGGACGTCGTTGTCAATCGCCTTCCCATTCGCGCGCAGAATGTCGTCAAAATCACGGTGGACGTCCTGATGGCGTTCCTGTGTGCCTATATGTTCTATTTGAGCTGCGTGTATGTGCACCGCTCCTACCGCAAGCCGACGGCGATCCTCGGGATTTCCTCGGCCACGGTTTCCGGCTCGCTGGTCGTCGCGTTCCTTGACATGGCGATCTGGTCGGTCGTCTTTATCCTGCGCGATCTCAAGTCCATCAAAGAACACGGCCGCGTGGTCGGAGAGGAGGGCGTGTGATGTCAAGCACCGGACTTTTGGGCTTTTTGCCGATCCTGCTCGTCTTCCTGCTCTATTTCTCCGGCATGCCGGTTGCGTTTGCGCTGTTTTCCTCGGGCTTTATCTATTTCTCCGTGATCAACACCGGCTCGCCGGTGGACCTCATTTTCCAGAAGTTCGTCACGAGCGCACAGTCGTTCCCGCTGCTTGCCATCCCGTTCTTCGTCATGGCGGGCTCCATCATGAACTACGCGGGCATCAGCTCAAAACTGATGGGCGTCGCGGACGTGTTGACCGGACACATGAAGGGCGGCCTCGCGCAGAGCAACGTCCTTCTGAGCCTGCTGATGGGCGGCGTGTCCGGCTCGGCGAACGCGGACGCCGCCATGGAGTGCAAGATGCTCGTCCCCGAGATGGAGAAGCGCGGCTATTCCAAGGGCTTTTCCGCCGCCATCACCGCGGCGTCCTCGGCGGTCACGCCGATCATCCCGCCGGGCATCGACCTCATCATCTACGCGCTGCTCGCCAAGGCGTCGGTCGCGAAGATGTTCGCCGCGGCGTATCTGCCGGGTTTCGTCATCGCGATCTGCCTGATGATCAGCGTCCACTTCATCTCCGTCAAGCGCGGCTACCAGCCGTCCCGCGATAAGCGCGCCTCCGGCAAGGAGATTTTGCACCAGTGCGGCGTTTCGCTCTGGGCGCTCCTGTTCCCGCTGGGCATCGTGCTCGGTATCCGCATCGGCCTCTTCACGCCCACCGAGGCGGGCGCGTTCGCGGTCGTGTACTGCACGATCGTCGGCGTGTTCATCTACAAGGGTCTCAAGGTGGAGCATATCCCCAAGATCTTCCTGGAGACGATCAACGGAACGGCGACCGTTATCCTCGTCATCGTGGCGGCGAACATCTTCGGCTACTACATGAGCTGGGAGAACATCCCCAAGATGATCACGACCTCGCTGCTCGGCATCACGCAGAACAAGTGGGTCATGCTCCTCATGGTCAACATCCTGCTGCTCGTGATGGGCATGTTCCTCGAAGGCGGCGCCGCGCTCATCATCGTCGCGCCGCTGCTGATCCCCGTCGTGACGCAGCTCGGCGTCGACCCCATCCACTTCGGCGCGATGTGCATCGTCAACATCATGATCGGCGGCCTGACGCCGCCCTTCGGCTCGATGATGTTCACCTGCATGTCCATTACGGGGTGTAAGCTGGAGGATTTCGTCAAGGAATGCTTCCCGTTTATCATCGCGGAGATCATCGGCCTTCTGCTGGTGACCTTCATCCCCGACATTTCGCTCTGCCTGCCGAGGCTGATCTTCGGCGCGTAGCAAGGAGGAGAAAAACATGAAAGTTTATGCCCACAGAGGCTACAGCGGGAAATATCCCGAAAACACCATGCTCGCCTTCCGCAAGGCGGTCGAGGAGGCGGGCACGGACGGCGTGGAGATGGACGTGCAGCTCAGCCGCGACGGCGAGGTCGTCATCATCCACGACGAGACGCTCGACCGCACGACGAACGGCTCCGGCCACGTCGGCGACTACACGCTCGCGGAGCTGAAGAAGCTCGACGCGACCAAGACCTTTGCCGGCCAGTTCGACAAGCAGGAGATCCCGACCTTTGAGGAGTTCTGCGATTGGCTCAAGGGCGCGGGCATCCTCGCGAACGTCGAACTGAAGAACAGCGTGGTCTATTATCCGGAGCTTGAGAAGAAGTGCATCGACATCATCCGGAAATACGGCGTGGAAAAGCAGATCATCTTCTCCTCGTTCAACCATTCCGCGCTCTTCCAGGTCAAGAAGCTCGCGCCGGAGTTTCCGGTGGGCGCGCTGGTGGAGAACGCGGGCCTTGCCTACGCCGGCTTCTACGGCAAGCAGAACGGCTTCCAATACTACCACCCCGACTTCTGCCTCTTGAGCGCGGAGGCGGTGCGCGAGTGCAAGGAAAACGGCGTCGGCATCAACGTGTGGACGGTCAACGACCTCAAGAGCTTTGAAAAGCTGGTCGAATGGGACGTCGACGGCGTGATCACCAACTTCCCGCGCGTGCTGCACGATTGGCTCAAGCTGCAGGGGAAGAACGGATAAGGCGGGAGGATGCAGTAATGTTTTGCCCGAATTGCGGTAAGCAGCTGCCGGACGGCGCCGCAGCCGCCATGCAAAAAAGGACTCCGCGCAAGGCGCGGAGTCCTTTTATTCGTGATCGGGCGCGGAGGCTCACATTTCCACCGTGATGTTGTCGGTGCCGTGCTCCTCAAACTCGCCGAGGTACTCGTCCATGCGCTCGCACAGCTCGTCGTAGTTTTCCGGCGTGGGGGATTCGCTGTCCATGTCGCGCAGCGCCAGCTCCTGCGCGAGGATCTCAAAGAACATCGTGTCCTCATAGGCCATGATCGCCTCGTGGATGCCGCCGTCCGCGAACGCGCGCGAGGGGATCAGCTCGCCCTTGTAGGACTCCACGAGCGAGACCACGCCCTACTCGAGACAATGGGAGAACACCGTCGTCTCCACCTCGTCATAGTCGCGGATGCGGTCGTCGCCGCGGGTCGAGTTGATGACCCAATTGCCGATATATACAAGGTCGAGCAGACGGCGGAATTGCTTGTCTGTCAGCTTCAGATCCATAATAAACGCCTCCTGAACTTTCTATCATTATAGCAGATTTTTTCAAAAATGCTATAGGAAAAAAGGGGAAAGCGTAGTATAATTTTCGCCATGAAACGAAATGCCGACATCAGGGTACAAAGCCGCGACCTGACCTACAGGGCCGACGGCGTCATAGAGACGCTGGTGGACGGCGTGCGCATCACCTATCGCGAGCCGCCGGCGCTCAACCTCGGCGACGTGACCACCACGCTCACCGTGCGCGGCGACGTCATTGTGCTCTCGCGCGCCGGCTCGGTGCGCTGTGCGCTGCGGTTTCAGGAGGGGAAGCTCTGCCGTTCGGTATATGAGACCTATTACGGGACGTTTCCGGCGGAGCTGAGGACGCAGCGGCTGCGCGCGAAGATGGACGGGCACGGCGGCGTGCTGGAGCTGCGCTACCGGCTGGTCATCGGCGGCGCGCCGGACGAGCATGTGCTCAAGGTGCTGGTGCGGGCAAAGGAGGAGATCAAGTGAACGAGAGAAAGGTCGCGCTCGTCACGGGCGCGTCGCGCGGCATCGGCCGCGCAATTGCCGCGCGTTTGGCGCGGGAGGGTTACGCCGTCGGCGTCAACTACCATGAGCGGCAGGACAAGGCGGACGAGCTGGTCGCGGAGCTGACCGCGGAG
>CAMVGI010000130.1 GCA_947166955.1 uncultured Clostridia bacterium
ACGCCGATCAGGTCCGTCACGGTGCCCGGATAGATCATCAGCAGGCCGCCCGCGACGCAGAGGATGCGGAAGGGCCACGCCATATCCTTGACGAAGTAGCCGATCATGCCGATGGAGATCGACAGCATGCCGAGCGTCGCCGTAACGACGACGAGCACGACGTCGAGCGGCGTTGTGTCGATGAACAGCATCGCTGGGTTGAACGCGAAGATATACGGGATGATAAACGCCGCGATGGCAAGGCGCGTCGCGTTGAGCGCCGTCTTCATCGGCGGCGCCTTGGCGATGGCTGAACCGGCGTAGGCGGCGAGCGCGACGGGCGGCGTGATATCCGCCACGATGCCGAAGTAGAAGCAGAACATGTGCGCCGCCATCACGGGAAGCCCCATGCCCGCGGGTCCGAGGATGGGCGCGCAGGTGGTCGCCATGATGATATAGTTCGCGGTCGTCGGAACGCCCATGCCGAGTACGATGCAGCAGAGCATCGTCAGCACCAGCGCAATGATGATCTTGCCGCCCGCAAGGTTGACGATGGCGCTGATCAGGATCTGGCCGAGGCCGGTCATCGTTACGACGCCGGCGATGATGCCCGCCATGCCGCAGGCGATGGCGACGGAGAGCGTATTCTTTCCGCCGTTTTCAAACGCGTCGATGATGACGGGAGCGCTCTGCTTGTTGGGCACGCTGATGATATAGTTTGCAAACGTCAGCGCGGCGGCGATGCCGACGCACAGCTTGCTGCCGTTTTCGCCCATGAACGTGCCGACCTGCCAGGAGCGGTAGGCGAGCGTCATATAGAGCAGCGGGATAAGCGGCAGCGCCATGACGATCGCCTTCGTGCCCTTTTCACGGCTGATCATCGCGACCACGAGGCAGTAGAGGATGGCGTAGACCGCGGCGGTCGCCATGGTGAAGCCGACCATGATCATATAGACCAGCACCACGAGCGGGAGAATGAGGTAGATCTTGGGAAGCACGTCCCTGCCCTTGGGAAGCTGCTCGCGCGGGATGCCGTGCAGCTTGAGCTTCTTCGCCATGAAGTGGACCATGAGGAAGATGCCGAGGAAGTACAAGAACGCGGGCAGAATGGCGCGCACGATGATGTCCTTGTACGGAACGCCGACCATTTCCGCCATCAGGAACGCCGCCGCGCCCATGATCGGCGGCATGATCTGGCCGCCGGTGGAGGACGCCGCCTCGACCGCGCCGGCGAACTCCGCCGGATAGCCAGTCTTTTTCATCATCGGGATCGTCACCGAGCCGGTGGTAACGGTGTTGCCGACGGACGAGCCGGACACCATGCCGCACAGCGCGGACGAGATGACCGCGACCTTCGCGGGGCCGCCGCTCGCCCAACCGGCGAGCGTGTTGGCGCAGTCGATGAAGAAGTTCGCGACGCCCGTGACCTCAAGGAACGCGCCGAAGATAACGAACAGCGCGATATAGGTCGAGCACACGCCGATGGGCGTGCCGAGAATGCCCGTCGTGGTGTAGAACAGGTTGTAGATGACCGTACGCAGATCCTTGCCCGCGCCGAGGAAGGCGTAGAGCACGAACACGCTCGCCACGCAGATGATGGGAATACCCACGACGCGGCGGCAGCACTCGACCAAAATCAGCGTACCCACGATGCCGAACACGATCAAAAGCGGGATCGTCACCGAACCGAGCTGGATCTTGAACACGTTTTGGATGCGCGTACCGGCGTTGACAATGGTTTCGAGATTCAGCGGATAGAAGAAATAGCAGCCCGAGCCGACAATCGCGAGCACGATGTCGTACCACGGGATATGGTTGACCTTCTGCGAGCCCTTCTTCGCCGGATAGTACAGGAACACCAGCAGAATGACCAGCCCGAGGAACAGCGGACGGCGCGCGCGCTCGTCCATCTTGAGGAACATGTTCATCACGATCATGAACATGCCGAACAGCGCCGTGACCCAGCGCACGACCAGCTTCGGCGTCCCCTCCCAGATGCGGGTGTTGGACTCGCGGTCGTACTTCTTCATGATCTCTTCGACGTCCGCCATCGTGCCGACATCGGCATTCTGGGCCGCGCCGTTGAGCTTGTCTTTGTCAGACATTGCATTCTCTCCTCTCTTAAAATGGTTTTCTATCACCGGCGGCGGTCACCACCAAAAAAACTCATAGTTGAAGCGCACCGCCGCGTTTTTTCCGCACAGATCGCGCAGGCTCACGTCCTGCCCGTTCACCGTCAGCGTGTGGTCGGACACCGTGCCGACGATGTACCCCACGTTGTCGCGGTTTTGATGGATGTTGCGAATGACCATCGCCCAGCCCTTGTAGTCGGGGCGGTCGATGTAGACCTTGTCGAGCACCTCGCCCGGGTTCAGCTCCGTCTGCACGCCGGCGCCGAACGAGCTGTAAACGGTCTCCTCGACAAAGATGTGCCCATCCTCGATCTCATAGGTATCCGTCAGCGGATATTGATTGACAGAATGGATAAAGGTGACCGAAAAGCGGTCGCCCTCTCCCATGCGATAGCGCGCGTAGAGCGCGCCCGTATCGCGGTTGCGGAGCGTCAGATAATGCCCCGCGCGCAGGCTTATGGAAAGGGCCGCCGCAATAATCATTATTATTGCGGCGGCCTTCACTGCTATGCGTATCTTGTGATGTCGCACCATAATGAGCGATCACTTGATCGCGCCGATCTCCTTGTAGTACTTCTCAGCGCCGGGATGCAGGGGCACGCTGCCGACGGAAGCGACCTTGGGATCGAGGAAGCCGAACTTGGCATGGCCCGCTTCAAGGTCGGCCTTGTTGTCGAACATACCCTTCACGATCTCGTAAACGACGTCCTCGCTGAGGTTCTTGTCGGCGACGAGCGCGGCCTGAACGGCGACGCAGACGACGTCCTTATCCTGACCGGTGTAGGTGCCGGCCTTGAGGTCGTCGCGGACCAGGAACGGATACGCGGCCTGGATGGCGGCAAGCTCGCTGTCGGACAGGGAGACGAGGTTGAGCTGGTTGGTGGTGGCATAGTCGACGATGGCGGTCGTGGGAGCGCCGGCGACGGTGAACGCCGCGTCGATCTTGCCGTCCTTGAGCTGGTCAACGCCGTCCTGGAAGGTGCCGTTGACAGCCTTGATGTCGTCCTTCGTGAGGCCGGCCGCGCCGAGCACCTGCCAGGCGTTGACTTCCGTTCCGGAGCCGACGTCGCCGACGCAGACGGTCTTGCCCTTGAGGTCGGAAACGTTGTTGATGCCGGGCTTGGCAAGGATCTGAACGGTCTCGTTGTAGATGCCGGCGCACCAAAGCGCGGTATCCTCGGGAGCGCCCTCGAAGGTGTTGGTGCCGTTGTGGGCATAGTTGACCACGTCGGACTGCAGGATCGCCATCTGCGCCTGACCGTCGGTGATCATGTTGACGTTGGCCTTGGACGCGCCGGTGGACTCAGCGGTGATGGTGCTGAGCGTCAGCTTGGGGCCGAGCACGGTCTGCAGCACGCCGCCGACCGCATAGTAGGTGCCGGAGGTACCGCCCGTGGCAAGGGTGATCTTCACGGGAGAGGCGGCGGGCGCCGCAGGCGTCGCGGCGGGGGCCGCAGGGGTCGCGGCGGGAGCCGCGGGAGTATTCGCAGCGGGAGCCTGCTCCTTGCTGCCGCAGGCGACGAGCGCGAGCGCCATGACAAGGGCCAGAACGAGGGCAATTGTCTTCTTCATTTCACAATCTCCTTTTCCTTCATTTTTTGCCGAGTCTCCCCAGCAATCGGACAGAGATATTTTATCCATTTTGCACGGAAAACGCAAGCTGTTTTTCAGTTTTTTGTCTCTATGTCTAAATTTTTGTCATCTTCTTTATGCGTTTGCACGGAATAATCGACGCAACCCCTGCAAAAAGTGCGCCCCAACCCATGTTGGGACGCACTTTTTCAATCGCGCGTTTACTTCTTCGACTTGCTCTCGACGTCCTCGTGCAGAAGCTTGAGGAACGCCTCGCCGCTCATCGCGCCGAGATCGCCCTCCGAGCGGTGGCGCGGAGAAACCGTGCCCGCCTCGATGTCGCGGTCGCCGACGACGACCATGTAGGGGATCTTTTCCATCTGCGCGTCGCGGATCTTCCTGCCGATCTTCTCATTGCGCTCGTCCACCTCGGCGCGGAAGCCGAGGTCGCAGAGCTCGTCGGCGTACTTCAGGCAGTACTCGTTGGCGCGGTCGGTGACGGGCAGGAGCTTGACCTGCACGGGCGCGAGCCAGGCCGGGAACGCACCCATGGTCTCCTCGATGAGGTACGCCATAAAGCGGTCGAGGGAGCCGAGGATCGCGCGGTGGAGCACGACGGGCGTCTTCTCGCTTCCGTCGGCGTCGATATACTTGAGGTCGAACTTCATCGGCAGGCAGAAGTCGAGCTGGCAGGTGGAGAGCGTGTACTCCGCGCCCACGGCGGGCGTCACGTTGACGTCCAGCTTGGGTCCATAGAATGCCGCCTCGCCGATCTCCTCGGTGAAGTCGATGCCCAGCTCGACGAGCACCTCTCTCAAGGCGCTCTCCGCGGTGTTCCACATCTCGTCGTCCTGATGGTACTTCTCCGTGTCCGCCGGGTCGCGCAGCGACAGGACGCAGCGGTAGTCGGTGATGCCGAAATCCTTGTAGGTGCCGAAGATCAGGTCGCAGACCTTGGCGACCTCGTCCTTGATCTGCTCCGGCGTCACGAACAGGTGCGCGTCGTTCTGGCAGAAGTGCCTGCCGCGCTCAATGCCCTTGAGGGTGCCGGACGCCTCGTAGCGGAAGTCGTGGGCGATCTCGCCGATGCGGATGGGCAGGTCGCGGTAGGAGTGCGGACGGTTGGCGTAGATGCGCATGTGGTGCGGGCAGTTCATCGGGCGCAGGACGTACATCTCGTCCTCGACCTCCATCGCGGGGAACATATTCTGCTGATAGTGCTCCCAGTGGCCGGAGGTCTTGTAGAGGTCGACGGTGCCC
>CAMVGI010000131.1 GCA_947166955.1 uncultured Clostridia bacterium
AGCTCGTTGGTCAGGATCGACTGGATTACCATCTCGCCGCCGCCGTGCGTGTACTGCTCGGTCGCGAACGCGCCGCCGAGCTTGCCCGCAAGCCCCAGCTTGCCGCCCTGCATCAGCCATGTCCGCATCTCCGGCGTCATCGACGCCATATACGACGGGCAGCCGATCACAACGCCCTTCGCTTCGCCGATGAACGCCGTGTCCGCGCCGTCGATGGGAAACGCCTGCGCCTCCACATTGCCGACGCGGTTCATGCCCTCCGTGATCCATTCCGCCGCCTGCTTGGTGTTGCCGGTTTTGGAGTGATAGATGACTGCCAGTTTCATTTTGCATTCTCCTTTTTCGTATCTTCTTCTGTCCTCACAGGAATGCCCGCGTCGAGCAGCATCTGGGCAAACACGCCGTTACCCGGGATGCGCGTGCCGGTAAAGCTGCCGTCGTAGATGACGCCTTTGCCGCAGGACGGGCTGCGCGCCTTCAATACCGCGCCGGTGCAGCCGTGTTCGCGGCAAAGCGCCATCGCGCGTTCCGCGCCGCTGACGAACTGCTCCGTCACGTCCTCGCCCTGCTTGTTTCTGATGCGTCCGTCGGGCTGTATCTCGCTCGGAACACGCGGCGTCGGCAGGCCGCCGAGCACCTCGGGGCAGACCGCGATCGCCTCCCCCCGTTCCACGAGCGCGCGAATCTCCGGCACAAGGTTGTCCTTCCCGTCGTAGCGACACGGGAATCCGGCAAGGCATTTGCTGACAATGAGCATGGCAGTCTCCTCAAATCAATATCCCGTTGCAGTGGTCGATCTCATGCTGGACGATCTGCGCCGTCCATCCCGTAAAGGTCTTGAGGCGTTCCTGCATCGCCTCATTCTGATACCGCACCTTGACAGAGCGGTATCGCTTTGTTTTGCGCGTGCCCGTCAGCGACAGGCAGCCTTCCTCCGCCTCGTAGGGCTGTGAGGACTTGACGATCTCGGGGTTGAACATCGTCATGTACTCGCCCTCATTGTCGAAAACGATGATGCGCTTACAGACGCCGATCATGTTCGCCGCCATGCCGACGCAGCCCTCGCGATGCGCTTTCAGGGTATCCAGCAGATCCTGCGCGACGTCCAGATCAGCCGCCGCAGCGTTCTCGGACTTCTGCGCGAGGAAGATCGGGTCTTTCATGATGGGGCGTTCCATGACTATTCCTCCCCGATGTAGGTAAAGCGCCGGTACGTCTGCCCGTCGCGCTCCACCGTCTCGTTCCACATCGACGCCGGGCGCACCCAGACGCCGCGCTCGCCGTAGAGCGCGCGGTAGACGACCATCGGCTCCAGCGTTTCGGAGTGCGTCGCAAGGTGCAGCACCTCGTATTCGTTGCCCTTGAAATGGCGGTAGCGCCCCGGCTTGATCTCATCCATGGTCTTCGTCTCCCTCTCCGTTTTTTCACAGTGCCTTTTTCAAAAAATACTTGCTTAGTTTGGGGTTCTTGTTTTCCCGAATGAACTCTACCGTATATCCCAGTTTTTCATAAAATCTGCGACGGACTGGCCCGCTTCATCCGCCCGCCTGATCACCGGATCCTGCATCATCTTCTCACGCCCCCATGCAGTTTGTTTTGCTATTATAACATGGCGTCGTTTGACTGGCAATCAAAGAATATGCGGCGATCTCACCCCTCCGGTCATAAAGGCCAAATGAACGGGCGCCCACGCTTGATGCAGGCCGGTACGTATCTCGGACAGGGAGAAAAAACGGAAAACCCTTGACTTGGAGTTAGCTCAAGGATATATAGTAATAAACACAGGAGCTTTCGGGAAGGAGGGGTGCATCATGCAATACAGAAAAGACAAGTCGGGCGAGGAGCTTTCGGTTCTGGGTTTCGGCTGTATGCGGTTCACCAAAAAGGGCGGCGGCATCGACCTCGACAAGGCGGAGCGGGAGATCCTGGCGGCCTGTGAGGCCGGCGTCAACTACTTCGACACCGCCTACATCTACCCCGGAAGCGAATCGGCGATCGGCGAGATCTTCGAGCGGAATCACATCCGCGAGAAGATCAGGATCGCGACCAAACTGCCGCAGTACCTGATTGGGAACCGCGCGGCGATCGACAGGTATTTCGGCGAGGAGCTTTCGCGTCTGCGGACGGACCATGTGGATTACTACCTCATGCACCATCTGACGGACGTTGCCATGTGGGAGAAGCTCAAAAAGGTCGGCATCCTCGACTGGATCGCAGAGAAAAAGCGCAGCGGCGCCATCCGGAACATCGGGTTTTCCTATCACGGGAACACGGAGAATTTCCTGAAGATTTTGAACGACTACGACTGGGACATCTGCCAGATCCAGTACAACTACCTCGACGAATACGCGCAGGCGGGCGTCGAGGGCTTGAAGGCCGCGGCGGAGAAGGGCATTCCCGTCGTCATCATGGAACCGCTGCGCGGCGGGAAGCTGGTCAACATGCTGCCCGACGGAGCGAAGCGCGTCATGCGGGACAGCGGCCGCGGCTGGTCGGCTGCGGAGTGGGGTCTTCGCTGGCTCTACAACCAGCCGGAGGTCACCGTCGTGCTCTCGGGCATGAACTCGCCGGACATGGTGCGGGAGAACTGCCGCGTCGCTTCCGAAGCGTGCGCGGGAGAATTCACCGAATCGGATTTTCGCACGCTCGCGGAGGTATCTGCAAAGATACGCGAGAAGGAAAAAGTCGGCTGCACCGGCTGCCGCTACTGCATGCCCTGTCCCAAGGGCGTGGACATCCCCGGCGCGTTCCGCTGCTACAACGCGATGTATATCGAGTCGAAATCGGAAGGGCGGGCTCAGTATATACAGACGGTGGGCCTGACCAAGGAACCCGCCTTCGCCACGCAATGCGTCGGGTGCGGAAAGTGCGAGCGGCACTGCCCGCAGAACATTCCCATCCGCGAAAAGCTCAAGGAGGCGGACCGGGCGCTGCGCCCGCTGCCCTATAAGATCGCAATCGGCGTGGCAAGGCGGTTCATGCTCCGAAAAACCGACGACTGAACCGCGGATGCGTCAATTCCGCAGAGAGGAAAAAGCGAGGGGGGACAAAACGCATGACGATCAAAGAGGTTTGTGAGAAGTACGGCGTCACGGCGGACACGCTGCGATACTACGAAAAGGTCGGCGTGATCCCATATGTCGGGCGCACCAAGGGCGGCATCCGGGAGTATGACGAGGAGGCTGTCCGCTGGGTGGAGAGCGCCATCTTCATGCGAAGCTCCGGCGTTCCCGTCGAGAAGCTTGCGGAGTATGTGCGGCTCTTTCGGGAGGGCGACGGAACGTTCCGCGCACGCAAGGAACTGCTGGAGGAGGTGCGCGCGCAGGTGCTGGCAAAGCTCGACGGATACCAGGAATCCCTGCGGCGATTGGATTACAAGATCTCCCGCTATGACGAGGCGATCCGCACCGGCGTCCTTACCTGGGACAAGGCGGCGCTGCCGGAGGAAAATGAAGAGGAGGGCTGACCATGCCAAGCTATGATCCGTTGAAATACGCCTACCCTTCGCGCCGGAACGTTGTCTATGCGCGCCGCGCCATGGCGTGCACCTCCGTGCCGCTCGGCGCGGAGATCGGGCTCGACGTGATGCGCCGCGGCGGCAATGCCGCAGACGCCGCCGTGGCGATGGCCGCGGCGATGCCGCTGCTCGAACCGACGAGCAACGGCGTCGGGAGCGACTGCTTTGCGCTCGTCTGGGTCGAGAAGGACAAGAAGCTCTACGGGCTCAACGCCAGCGGCGTCGCGCCGGCGGCTCTCTCTCTTGACGTCTTTCGCGAAAAGGGGCTTTCCGCCGTGCCGCACGACGGATGGCTCCCGACGATGGTGCCCGGCGCGCCCGCCGGCTGGGCGGAGCTTGCGCGCCGCTTCGGCACAAAGCCGCTCGCCGAGTTGTTCGCACCCGCGATCGCTTGCGCGCGCGGGGGCTGCCCCGTGCCGGTCGAGGTCGGCGTCAACTGGGCGTTCGGCGCGCGCCGATTCCGCCGCGCCGCAGAATCGGACGCCGCTCCCTATCGGGCATGGTTCGAGGCGTTTGCGAAGCCGGACGGAGCGCCGTACCGCGCGGGCGACGTCTTCCGCTGGGACGATTTCGCCGCTACGCTCGAGGAGCTGGCGGCGACGGACTGCGAGAGCCTGTACCGCGGCGCGCTGATGGAACGGCTCGTTGCGTTCAGCCGCGAAACCGGAGGCTTCTTTGCGGAGGACGACCTTCGCAATTACCGCCCTGAGTGGGTGGAGCCGATCACGACAGACTACAAGGGCTATACCGTCTGCGAGATCCCGCCGAACGGTCACGGCATCACCGCGCTGATGGCGCTGAACATCTTAAAGGGGCTGCCGCTGCCGGAGAGCCGCGAGAGCGCGGACGCCTACCACAAACAGCTGGAAGCGATCAAGCTCGCCTTTGAGGACGCGAAGGCGTATGTCGCCGACCCCAGAAGCATGAAAACGAAGGTCGCCGACCTTTTGAGCGAGGACTACGCCGCGCGCCGGCGCGCGCTCATCGGCGAGCGGGCGCTCCTTCCGGCGGCGGGCGACCCGTCGAGCGGCGGCACGGTCTATCTCTGCGCCGCCGACCCGTTCGGCAACATGGTCTCGTACATCCAGAGCAACTATATGGGCTTCGGCTCCGGCATCGTTATCCCCGGAACGGGTATCTCGCTGCAAAACCGCGGCGCGAACTTCTCGCTCGACCCGAGCAGCGACAACTGCGTTGCGGGCGGGAAAAAGTCCTATCACACCATCATCCCCGGCTTTTTGATGAAAGGCGGCGAAGCGGTCGGCCCGTTCGGCGTGATGGGCGGCTTTATGCAGCCGCAGGGTCATGTGCAGGTGATCGTCAACACCGTGGACTATCACATGAATCCCCAGGAGTGTCTCGACGCGCCGCGCATGCAGTGGACCGGCGGACGG
>CAMVGI010000132.1 GCA_947166955.1 uncultured Clostridia bacterium
ATATTGCCCCGACTTCTACGAAAACGGCGAGATTGCAACAATGTATTTAAACGGCCAAAAACTAACGATACAAATGCAGAGCAACGGAGATTTTCAAGTAATTGACGTGGAGGATTTTGACTATGATTAGGATCAGCAAAGAACTGCGCGAAGAATTTGAAAAACTGCGCCTGGTTATGACGGAAATGCAATATCCTGGTTTGGTGCAAGATAGTGTTATTGGCGCAATTCATTCCTCAAAAGATCAATTTCAAACCCTATCTAAAATAAAGGCGCTGCTTGCGAAAAAGCCATCAGCACGTGAGATGGTAACTGCTCTTCAGCCAATCTACCGGGAAGACTGCGGGATTCAATCTCACAAAAGCCAATCGTAGGATTATCTTTCCCGCATCCAAGGGGGCGGCGCGCCGCGCCGCCCTCTTTTGCCGCCATAAAATAGGACAATTCAATCCTAATAAAAATAGGTCGCACGGTCATAATATTTCTGGGTGATATTATGACGAAAATGCGGGAATTACGCAAAGCTTTGGGTTATACGCAAATCAAAATGCAATTTTTGACGGGAATCGACCAAAGCGCGTACTCCAAGCTGGAGCTCGGCAAGCGCAACATGAGCTATGAGCAGTGCCGCCGTATCGCGCTCGCGCTCAAAACGAGCATGGACTATCTCGCCGATTTGACGGACGAACCGAAGCCGTACCCGAGGAAAAAGCAGCCATGACCCCCGCAAAGGCCGCGCTGCTCGATCTGTTGTTCCCGCCGCGGTGCGCGTTCTGCGGACGCGTGGGCGTGCGCGGGGTGTGCGGCGGGTGCGACAAAACGCTGCCGCGCACGGAGCTGCCGCTGCGCGAGGGAACGGGTTACGGGCGCTGCGCCGTGCCGCTCAAATACGAGGGGAACGTGCGCGCGGCGATCCTGCGCTTCAAGTTCGACGGTGCGCGGGACGCGGCGGAGGGCTTCGGACGGCTCATCGCGGCGTGCGCCGCCGAGGAGCTTGGCGGGGAATTCGACGTCGTAACGTGGGCGCCGGTGTCGGACAAGCGGCGGCGGCAGCGCGGCTACGACCAATCGTACCTGCTCGCGCGCGAGGCGGCGAAGGCGTGGGGCGTCGAGCCGAAGGCGCTGCTGCGAAAGGCGCGCGACAATCCGCCGCAGTCGGGGCTTTCCGCGGACGCGCGGCGGGGGAACGTCATCGGCGTATACGAGTGCCGCGACGCGGAGGCGGTGAAAGGCGCGCGCGTTTTGCTGATCGACGACATTTTGACGACCGGTTCGACGCTTTCGGAATGCGCGCGCGTGCTGTGCTCCGCGGGCGCGCAAAGCGTCGTTTGCGCGTGTCTTGCGTCGGCGACGGTCGAAACGCACAAGTCGAGGTAATTTCCGGCGGAAGACATTGGCCGACATGGAAACGCGGTTTTGGCACAAATACTATTGCAAAGCGGCGATCGACCCGCTATAATGGTAATACTTGGGAAAAAACGCAATTACGTTTGAGATAAGAGGGTATCAACATGGCATTGGGTAAAGACATCGGCATCGACCTCGGCACCGCCTCGGTCCTGATCTACGTCAGGGGCAAGGGCATCGTGCTCAACGAGCCGTCGGTCGTCGCCATAGACAAGAACACGGGCAAGCTTTTGAAGGTCGGCGCGGACGCGCAGGCGATGCTCGGCCGCACGCCGGGCAACATCATCGCCATCCGTCCGCTGCGCGAGGGCGTCATCTCCGACTACGAGGTGACCGAGCGCATGCTCAAGGAGTTCATCCACAAGGTCGCGGGCTTCCAGTTCTTCAAGCCGCGCATCATCATCTGCGTGCCCTCGGGCATCACCGAGGTCGAGGAGCGCGCGGTCATCGACGCCGGCATCCAGGCGGGCGCGCGCCGCGTGTATCTGATCGAGGAGCCGGTCGCCGCCGCCATCGGCGCGGGCATCGACATCACGCAGCCGGACGGCAACCTCGTCATCGACATCGGCGGCGGTACGACCGACATCGCGGTCATCTCGCTCTCCGGCGTGGTGGAGTCCGCGTCGATCAAGGTCGCGGGCGACCAATTCAACGAGGCGGTCATCAAGTATATGCGCCGCACGCACAATCTGCTCATCGGCGAGCGCACCGCCGAGGATATGAAAATGACCATCGGCTGCGTCTTCCCGCCCGAGGAGGAGACGACCATGGAGGTTAAGGGCCGCTGCCTTCTCACGGGCCTTCCCAAGCTCGTCACCGTTACGTCCACGGAGATGATGGACGCGTTCGAGGAGCCGGTGGAGCGCATCATGGAGGCCGTGCATCAGGTGCTGGAGCGCACGCCGCCCGAACTGGTGGCGGATATTTCGACCAACGGCATCGTGATGACCGGCGGCGGCAGTCTCGTGCAGGGCTTCGACAAGCTTATCACCGCGCGCACGGGCATCCCGACCATCATCGCCGAGGACGCCATCCAGTGCGTCGCCAAGGGCACGGGCAAGAGCCTGGAGAGCGTCAGCGACATGCAGGATGGCACGATGAACCTGTCGAGAAGAAAGCAGATCAACTGAAAAGCGCATGAAAAATCCCGCCGAAAGGCGGGATTTTTTCTTCTATTCAGCCAGCTCCAGCATCACGGGACAGTGGTCGCTGCCCATGACCTCGGAGAGGATGCTCGCGGTCTGCACGCGCTCGCGCAGCCGCTCAGAGACGATGAAGTAGTCGATGCGCCAGCCGACGTTCCGCTCGCGGGACGCGGCGCGGTAGCTCCACCACGAGTACGCGTCCCGCTGGTCGGGGTGCAGGGCGCGGAACGTGTCCACGAAGCCCGCGCCGAGCAGCTCGGTCATCTTGCCGCGCTCCTCGTCGGAAAAGCCGGGGTTGAAATGGTTGGTCTTGGGGTTTTTGAGGTCGATCTCCTCGTGCGCGACGTTTAAGTCCCCGCAGTAGACCACGGGCTTGACGAGGTCGAGCGAGCAGAGATAGGCGCGCAGGTCGTCCTCCCACTGCATGCGGTAGTCGAGGCGGCGCAATTCGTCCTGCGAATTGGGCGTATAGCAGCAAACGAGGTAGAAATCGGGGTATTCTGCGGTGATGACGCGCCCCTCGTGACGGTGGACGTCCGCGCCGAAGTCGCAGGCGACGGAGATCGGCTCCTGCTTGGTGAAGACCGCCGTGCCGGAATAGCCCGCCTTGTCCGCGCAGTTCCAATAGCGGTGATAGCCGGGCAGCTCGAAGTTGACCTGATGCTCCTTGAGCTTGGTTTCCTGCAGGCAGATCACGTCGGCGTTCACGGCGTCGACAAAGTCGAGGAATCCCTTGTTCATACAGGCGCGCAGCCCGTTGACGTTCCAGGAAACGAGACGCATAAGCGGTCCCTCCTTACTCGGAAATGAGGTACGGCCCCGAGGCGGGCGCGGCGGAGAGAATGGGCACCAGCTCCGCGCCGTAGGGCGCGAGCGCGGCGAGGAGCTTGGGAATGTTGTTCTCGGTCGTGGGGACGTAAATGCGGTCGAAACGCGGCGCGAGCACGGAAAGGTCCTGTCCGGTCTTGGCGTTTTTGCCGTCGAGCACGGTCTTTTCGTCGAGCACGAGCGAAAGCCGCGCGCCGGAATCGGAGAGCGCCTCACGCAGATTGTCCGCGAGCAGCGAGAGCGCCTCCTCCTTGGTCATTTCGCGCTCGGAGGTCTGGATGTTGTTCAGCCGTCCCACGGCGGGATAGCCGAACTCGTCGAACAGCAGCTCGTCAAAGCCGAGCGAGGCGACCTCCGACGCGATGCTCACGAGATATTGGCGCGCAAGTTCCTTTTCGGGGGCGAGATAGAAGCTGTTGTCCGGCGCGTACCAGATGTAGTTCTTGTAGGACTTCTGCTCGATGGCGGCGTCGGTCATGTGCGCGAAGGAGAAGCGGCTGTCGTGCAGCGCGGTAAGACGCGCGATCGTGTAGCGGTCCGACTTCGTCAGCTCGCTGACGGCGCTTCCCGCAATACTGCTGCCCGTCACCGCCTTCGCCTCCAGCGCGGCGGAAAGCGTCGACGGGTAGAGCAAATCGCCGTCCGCCGTTTTCAGGCGGATGGCGACGGCGTTCACTTCCGGACCCAGCGCCTCCAGCGCGTGCCGCATGTCGCCGGAGAGGGCGGAGGCGTCCAGCTCGGCGGCGCAGAGCGTCTGCTGCTGCGCCTCGGCGGAAGACGCCTCAGGGCGCTCGATGACGATCTCGATGTCCTGCCCGCCGCGCGCGCCCGTACCCTTCGAGCCGATGCGGCGCAGGAACGGCAGCTCAAAGTGGTACGAGCCGTCCATGTCGTAGACCATGTAATGCTGCGCGACGAGAAAACCCGTCGCAACGAGCAGGATAAGCACAAGGACGACGACCAGCCAGCGTCTTCCGCTCGGCCGCCGCCCGCGGTAGCCGCTGTAGCCCCGCGTGCCGTAGTTTCGCATGATGGCACTCCCTTATTTCTTGAACTTCCCGAAGAAGCTCTTGTTCTCTTCGTAATTTTTCTCGCCCAGCAGCTCGCTGAACTTCTTGAGCGCCGCCTTCTGCTCTTTCGTGAGGTTGCGCGGCGTTTCGATGTACACGGTGACGTATTGGTCGCCGCGCGGGCGGCCGCCCATGCCGGGCACGCCCTTGCCCTTGAGGCGGAACGTCGTGCCGGACTGCGTGCCCTCGGGAATGGAATACTTCACCTTGCCGTCGATGGTCGGGATCTCCAGTTCCGCGCCGAGGGTTGCCTGCGCGAAGGTGATCGGCGCCTCGCAGAGGATGCTCGTGCCCTCGCGGCGGAAGATCTCGTGCGGACGCACCGCCACGACGATCAGCAGGTCGCCCGACGGCCCGCCGTTGCGCCCCGCGTTGCCCTGAGAGCGCAGCGAGATGGTCTGGCCGTTGTCGATGCCGGCGGGGATGGAGACCTTGAGCGTCTTGCGCTTGCGGAC
>CAMVGI010000133.1 GCA_947166955.1 uncultured Clostridia bacterium
GGAGACCGAGCAGCCCGCAGAGGACAAACGCCCCGTCGAAGCCGAGCAGTCCGCGGAAACCGAACAGCCCGCCGAAGCGCCCGCCGCCGAAACCGAGCAGCCCGTTGGCGAAACCGATGCGTCCGCCGAGCCCGCTCCGGAAGCGCCCGCGGAGCCCGCCGAGGCCGTTCCGGAAACGCCAGGACCCGCGCCGGAAAGCACCCCCGCGCCCGACGCGTCCGCCGACGCCTGAGCGTCTTTGAAAAAAATGCGCCGAGAAGAAAAAAACAGCTTGACACGGCTGCGCCCTTTGTGGTATGATACGCCTCGGTCGTGAAAAGCGGCCGAGGCAAAATGGCCAAGTAGCTCAGTTGGTTAGAGCGCCGGCCTGTCACGCCGGAGGTCGAGGGTTCGAGCCCCTTCTTGGTCGCCATTTGCTGATATAGCTCAGTAGGTAGAGCGCATCCTTGGTAAGGATGAGGTCTCCAGTTCGAATCTGGATATCAGCTCCATAAAAAAAGAGGACTTGCTTATGCAAGTCCTCTTTTTCGTCGCGTATTACAGTCCCGGCGCCATGGGCGCGGTCTTCGCCTTTGCCTCGGGCTTGGGGGCGCTCTTTGCCGGCGCGGATTCGAGTTTTCCGAACGTAAACATCCCCGGAGCTTTCTCCGTAACGCCGAAATCGCGTTCCAACTGTCCGGAGCGCATATCCGCACAGACCTTCGCCCGTCCTTCGGGAGAGCCGCAATACTGTGCGGCGAGACTTTCGATTACCCCGGAGGTGCACACGACCGGCTGCATGAGCCGCACCTCCATGATTGCCTGTTCGCCGATCGCCTGCGTAAAGGTCGCGCGCGGGTTTTGCTCAAGCGCCTTCTGATACGTCTCGGCGAACTTTTTGACCGCCGCCTTGCCGTAAAAGAATTTTCCGATGTCGTCGCCCACAGGATCTTTTCTTTTCCCCAGCGTGCCGGACTGAAGCTCCGCTTCGACATAAGCGGTGTCGCGGATGGTGTGGGCGATATACCCGTGTGTGCCGATCTGTTCGTACAGCGTCTGGTACGTTTCCGGCTTCAGCCCATGCTCTGCGCAGTACTGCAAGCAGACGTCCTTGGCGTTTCCCATCTCCTGAAACATGTCGTAGCTTATTGCCAACGCGCTCATCATCGGGCGGAATTCCTCGGAGAAGTAGGTCTCCGGCTTCGTGAGGTCCAGTCCCTCCGCCAAACCGTCAAGCTGCTCCATAAATGCCTTTGCGCCCTTCATGAAAAGCTCCGCCTCGTATTCCGGGTCGCCGCCGGGCTTGCTGATCCTTTCGACCAGCTCCTTGCCGACGCGCTGCTTTTCGGCCTGCAGCTTGTCCGGGTCGAGAATGTCGGCAAGCGGCTTGCCGTCGGCAAGCATCTTGAGCGAGGCAAGCGTCGGCCACGCGCTGCGCGAGACGCTGTAACCCCTTGCAATCTGTCCCATTTCTCTCGGCAGGTCGGCGGTCTGTGGGCCAAAGCGTACCTTCTCCCGCTCCCGCTTCCAGTCGCCGAAGAACATATCCTCGCGCCATTTGGAGGTCAGCGCATCCATTTCGACGCGCGCGGAGCGGTTGTAGAGCTTGACGCGCTCCCGCGCCGCGGCAAATTCCTCGATCCGCACCGCCTTTTCCTTGTAAAAGCCGAATTTGTTCCAAAACCGCTCCCACGCGTTGAGCGAGGGTTGGCTGAGGCGCGCCGGCTCGAAGCCCTTCTGCGTCAGGTGCGCCGGTTCGTCCGGGATCCTGCCGCGGCTGTCCGGGATAAACGCCTCCACGCGCTTGCCCGCCGTCAGTGCCGCAGAGACCATCTCCGCGGCCCGATCGCGCCCTTCGGCCGTCAAAAACGCCTTGAAGTCGTCGTATTTGCCGCTGAACGGGCTGTTATTATACTGCTCCAGCAGAAGCTCGTTGACGGTCTTACCCTCGATGATCAGCAGATCGCCGCGATCGACCGCGTAAGCGTGATTCTTCTGTCCGCCTCCGGCGAGCGCCTGCTCCTCCGCGACCTTGAACATCGCGTCCAGCATCCGTCCCGCCGCCGCGCGGTTGAACGGCTCGACGAAGCCCTTGAGGTCGTCGCTGTCGAGCGATGGAAAATATCTGGACTTCTTGCCCCAGTTTTCGGGGTTTGCGAACTGGATCTGGACCTCCTTGGTGCGGAAATCGGGATACGCGATCTCCACCTTCTCCGGCACGACCATTCTTCTGCCCTCGCGGACGTACTCGGGCTTGAGTTCAAACGGATTCGCTTTGCCGCGGAACGAATTGTGGATATACTCCTCGATCTCCTTCGGCAAGGGTCTGGTCTCGATGCCGAGCATATATTCCACGCCCTTATAGAACATGTCCATGGCCACGGCGTATTCGTTGGACGCCTTGGAACTCGCCTCGACTCTCAGATCCGCCGCGGCCGCTTTGTTCCAGCAGAGCTTCGACGCCCTCAGCAGAAGGCGCTGCTCTCTCGCCTGCTCCTCCATTTTGTGCTCCAGAAAGCGGAAGTAGGGATGATTGAACAGCCCCTCCACCCGCTCCGCCGTCTCGGGAGAGCGCAGCGCGAGCGTCGTGCGGATCACCTCTCTGCGCTGGGCGAGCTTCATGTCGATCTCGCTGTAACGGCCGCGCGGATCGACGCCCGGAAAGCGCTCGACAAGCTCCTCGTCGTCCGGCAGGGCGTCGGACGCCTTGCGACGGTCGCCCGCGTCCCAGGTGTTCTCGGCGCCCGCCGCGTCGAACTGCCGCTGCGCCGCATCCTTGGCATACTTCATGTAGAGCTTCAGCCGCGCGTCTTCGTTCGGCGCGGCAATGATCGCGCTGCGCTGATCCGGCGTCAGCGGAAAAAGCTGGCGAAACTCGCCGTAATCGTCCCATGTCCTGCCCATAGCGATACCTCCGTATGGTGTGTTTTCTCCGTCATTATGATAGTAGCACCTTCGCGCCGCATTGGCAACGGATCCGGCAAAATCAGCGCTTTTGTGCAAATTTGACCCGTCGGCGCGAAGGCTCCTTTTCCGACGGAGCACTCGCCGCCCGCCCGATTGGCACGTTTTTTCTCATTGAAGAAAGTTGTGCCATCGGTGCAACGCGCGGCGCTTTCTGATATAATGACCGCGTTACGATCAAGTATCAAGGATCGCCGTTGGTCGTTCCCACACGGAAAGGGGTACCCGCATCATGCTCTCGGAAAGGCTCTCCCAGCTTTTTGAACTGCTGCAGTGCAGCAATACCGACATCGCGCGCTACATCGGCTGTTCGCCCTCCAACGTCTCGCGTCTGAAAAGCGGCGGGCGGGAGCCAAGCCCGTCAAGCCGCACCGTCGCCCGCCTCGCAGACGGCATTTATCGCTATGCCGATTACGAAAACCTGCTGCCGGTGCTCTGCGAGCTGTGCGAAACGTCGGACGATTCCTCGGAAAGCCTTGTGCCCGCAATCATCTCCTGGCTGTTCGAAACGCGCTCGTTCACCATCCCCCGCACGATCACGCCGAAGAGCAAGCGCGTGCAGGCGCTGATGCGCCAAAGCTTCGGCGAGCGGCTTGAGCGCGTGATGGCGCTGCTTGAGCTGTCCAACGCGCAGCTTGCCTCGCAGATGAACGTGGATGTGTCGCTCATCAGCCGCTACCGCGGCGGCGTCTATTCCCCGCATGGGAACGAGGCGATGCTGGAAAAGCTCTCCGGCGTTCTTTTCTCGCGCGCCCTGCGCGTGGGACACGTGCCGGAGCTTGCGCAGCTGTGCGCGCTGTCGGAAGCGGACACGACCGCCGAAACGCTCGCGGAATGGCTCTGCGCCGAGGTGTATGAGGAACCGTCGGCGCTTGCCCGCGTCCTGCTCACCTCGCTCGATTCCCTTGCCCCCTTGCGCGATGTTCCGCCCGCCGCCCTGCCGGATGTGCAGGAGCGCTCGTGCTACTGGGGAACGGCGGGGTTGCGCGAAGCGATCGTCCGTTTTCTGCGCGACACGGCGGAAAAGGGCGGCGAGCTGTTGTTCTATTCCGACGAGCCGTTGAACTGGCTCACCGGCGACCGCGATTTTTACTCGCTTTGGACCTCGCTGATGACAAAATGCATCCAAAGCGGCGTCAAGATCAAGCTCATTCACAATGTTGACCGGGACTCCCGTGAGATGGCCGACGCCGTGAACAGCTGGCTGCCGTTCTATCTCTCGGGCATGGTGGAGCCTTATGTCTTCCGTCGGCCGAAAAACACGCGCTTCTGCCACACGGTCTTTCTGCGCGTCGGCGGCGCGTGCATCCGCGGCTTCTCCCTCTTCGAGGCCGACGACCATTGGTACGACTACATCACCGACAAGGACAAGCTGAACAGCCTTGAGGCGGGCTTCCGTGCGATGCTCGACCACGCCGCGCCGCTGCTGCGCACCTATCTCGCCACGCGCGGCGGGGATTTCCGCCGCTTCTGCGACGACCGGATGGGTTCGCGCTCTTATATGCTCTCCGGGCTTCCCGTTTTCACCATGCCGGACAAGCTGCTCGCGCGCGTCCTTGTGCGCGCCGAGCTGAGCGAGAAGCACAGGGCGGAGCTGCTCGCGCTCTACCGCGCGCGCCGCACCCGCTTCTTCACGACGCTGCGGGAGGAATCCGTCAAGATGATCTTCACTCCGCCCGATCCCGCGTCCGTCCGCAGCGGCGTGCGCGTCAACTTTGCCGCCGACCTGCTGGACGTTCCGCTGAACTACACGCACGAGGAATATGCCGAGCATGTCGCCGCCGTGTCGGAGCTGGTACGCAAAGAAAGGAATTTTCACCTTACGCTGCTCCCCGCCGCGCCGTTCCACGACATCCAGATCGTCACGCTCAAGGACACCGTCGCCGTGCTGCGCTGTCAGGATCCCTGCGCGGCGTTCGTCTTCACGAACCCGGTGCTGACACAGTCGCTTTCC
>CAMVGI010000134.1 GCA_947166955.1 uncultured Clostridia bacterium
GCGAGATGACCGTATAGGTCACGCCGAAAAGCGTATCCACGCGCGTGGTGTAAACGGTGATGTCGTCGCCCGTGTTGGTCTTAAACGTCACCTCGGTGCCGGTGGAGCGGCCGATCCAGTTGCGCTGCTGCACCTTGACGCGCTCGATGAAGTCCAGATCGTCCAAATCGTCCACGAGGCGGTCGGCGTACTTGGTGATGGCCAGCATCCACTGGCTCTTTTCCTTGCGAACGACCTCGCTGCCGCAGCGCTCGCACACGCCCTCGACGACTTCCTCGTTGGCAAGCACGCACTTGCAGGAGGTGCACCAATTCACGGGCATGGTCGCCTTGTAGGCAAGGCCCTTTTTGAAAAGCTGGAGGAAGATCCACTGCGTCCACTTATAATACTGCGGGTCGGTGGTGTCCACCACGCGGTCCCAATCGAACCCGTAGCCGAGCATCTTGAGCTGGCGGGTAAAATTCTCGATGTTCTGCTTCGTGACAACGGCGGGATGGACGTGGTTCTTGATGGCGAAGTTCTCCGTCGGAAGACCAAACGCGTCAAAACCGATCGGAAACAGGACGTTGTAGCCCTCCATGCGCTTTTTGCGCGTTACGACGTCCATCGCCGTAAAGGGGCGCGGATGTCCGACGTGCAGACCGGCCGCCGAGGGGTACGGAAACTCGATCAGACCGTAAAACTTCTTTTTATCCTTTTCGCCGGTCACGGCAGCGTAGGGCTTGGTTTTCTCCCAATTCTCCTGCCATTTCTTCTCAATGGCCGCAAAATCGTACTTCATCCGTCGATTGCTCTCCTTTGTCTCTTTATGATCCTCAGTTCTCCGTCAGCACGCCGCTGATGTCGACGTCCTTGCCGTCGGCCCAAAGATGCTCCAGCGAGTAAAACTCGCGCGCCTCGGCGTTGAACACATGCACCGCAACGCAGCCGTAGTCCAGCAGCACCCAAATACCGCCCCGGTGCCCCTCGCGATGGAGCGGCTGCTCCCCCGCCTCGGCAAGCTGCTTTTCCACCTCGTCGCACAGCGCGTTGATTTGGGTGTTCGAACCGCCTGTGCAGATCACGAAATAGTCCGCGAGCGTCGTGATCTTGTCGATCTCCAGCACACGGATGTCCTTTCCCTTCTTGGAATCGAGCGCCTTTGCCGCGATAATCGCCATATCTTTCGGTTTGAGCATAAGGTCGTATCCTTTCTTTATTCGTTTCCGCCGTTCTCCGTCGGCGTTGTGTTCGTATTCTCCGGTTGCGGCTGGGGTTCCGGCAACGGCTGCGGCTGCGGCTCCGGCTCCGGCTCCGGCTCCGGAAGCGGTTGCGGCTCCGGCAACGGCTGCGGCTGCGTTCCGGTTCCGGTTCCGGCGCCCGTTTCCGTACCTGTTCCGGTTCCGGTTCCGGTCCCGGGTTCGGTGACGATCCCCGGTTCGAGCGTACCGTCCGGCAGTGGGGTCGTCCCGTCCGTCGTTCCCGGCTCCGTTCCGGTCGGAATCGTCGGCTCCTCAGGTTCGGCGCTCGGCAGGACCGGCGGCATCGCCGCAACGCTGTCCGCCACATAGCCGGTCGAGGAGATCACCCGTCCGTCCGCCAGAATGGACATGACGTCCAGATTCGCCATCGAAACCTGCGCGAGATAGGGGTTGAAGCTCTCGTTGACCAAGCGGATCACCTGCTGCGGGAAAAGCGTCACATAGGACTGCATGCTCTGCGTCGAACGGCTCCAAGCGGAAGCGTAGTAGTCGCCCGGGATCGTACAGGTGGTGAAACCGTCCTCGCTCAGATCCATCGCCTTGCGCGCGAACCACAGCATATTGCCGAGTTCGAGGTCGCTCTCCACATCGCGGTTGAAGATCTCCACATAGCCGGTGATCTTCGTCCAATTGCGGATGGAAAGCGCCTGCTTGAGCGCCGCCTTCAAAAACGCCTGCTGCGTCTGAATACGCCCCGTATCGTCGTAGCCGGCGATACGGCCGGATTCCGTGCGGTTGTTCTTGCGCCAGCGCACGACCTCCATCGCCTGCTGTCCGTTCAAATGCTGCATGCCCGGCTGGAAGTGGATGTGCAGGTTCTGTACGGGGTCGTCGTAGTTCATCGCGTAGGGCACGTCGAAGTCCACGCCGCCGATCAGGTCGACCACGGAGATAAACGCGTCGAGGTCGATCTTCACATAGTAGTCGGGAATAAAACCGATCAACTTCCCGATGTGCTTCTTCAGGCCGTTCATGCCGCTCATGCCGTAAACGGAGTTGATCTTTTTGATGTCCCAGCTGACGTTGACCATGGTATCGCGCGGAATGCTCATGAGATTGAGCTTCTGGTTCTTCACGTCGTAGCTCACGACCATCAACGTATCGGTGTTGCTGCTGCTGGCGTCGGTCGCGATCAGGAGAAAGGTGTAGAAATCCTCCCTCCGCGCGCCGGTGAGCAGCGGCTGCACCGTGTTGCTGTCGTCGATCAGCTCCTCCTGCTCCTCAACGCCGTCCGGCCCTTCGAGCATCTCCGGCGTTTCGCCGAGCGTGATCGGGCCGTTCGTAGGATGGATGGTCGGCGCGCGGATGGCGCCGAGGAACTTGACCGTGAAAATACCCGCCACGATCAGCAGCAGCGCGATGAAAAACGCAAGCCAATGCGTCGGGTCGGTAAAAAAGCGCTTGACCTGATTCCACGCCTCGTCGCTGTTCTCCATGTATTTCAGCTCGGCTTCCTCGCGTTTCAGCTTCATTTTGTCCCGGAAGTCGCTGTATGCCATTTCAGCCTCCTTGCAACTGCGCTCTGATAAACTCATACGCCTCGCGCGTATGGCGATGGACCGCGCTGCCGCGCTCTTCGATCTCCTCGATGCTCATGCGCAGCCCCATCTCAAGTCCCTTGTCAATATTCTCGTACACCGCGGCACGAAGCGCGTCCACGCCGTCGAAACTGCGGTTCGGTTCAATGTAGTCGGCAAGATAGATGACCTTTTCCAGCATCGTCATATCCGCCCGCCCCGTGGTATGGTACAAAATGGCGCGATACGTTTCGTCGTCCGCGCCGAACACGGCGCGTGCGATCGCCGCGCCCGTTTTGGCGTGCAGCAGCTTGGGCGCACTGCGCTCCACCTCGTCGAGCGCGACGCCGTATTTTTCGCACAGCGCATAATGCTCCTCCGGTTCGAGCCGTTTGGTGCAATCGTGCAGCAGCGCCGCAAAGCGCGCCTTCCGAACGTCCGCGCCGTACCGCTCCGCAAGCCGGATCGCCTCCTCCTCCACGCCGAGCACATGCCGCACGCGCTTCGCTTTCAGATACGAAAGCGCAACGGGACGGAGCTGCTCTATGGTAAGACGCTTCAGATCGAGGTTTGTTCCGTACAGATGCTCGCGCAGGATATAGCCGTAGACCTGCGGCGCAAGAAACCGCGCCCCTTCGCCCTTCGGCAGCGCCTCGCGCAGCTCGGAGGAGCTGATCTCCACGAGGTTCGGCAGCGCCATCGTTACGATCCGCGCGTCCGGAAACCGCTTTGCCAGATAGTCCCGCTGCACGGCAAAGAGTTCTTCCGTGTCCTTTTCGCTGCGTCCGAACGCGCAAAGTCCGGCGTATTTCAGAATTTCCTCGGGCTGACGCCAATCCTGAAACGTGAGGAACATATCCGTTCCCATCAGCAGCCACAGCTCCGCGTCCGGAAGCTCCGCGCGCAGCGTGCGCAGCGTATCGATGGTATAGCTTTTCCCGCCGCGCTCGATCTCCATACGCGAGACCTCGACGGGGATCTTCGTCTCAAGCGCCGACTGCTCCGCCATGAACGCCGTCATAGCGGCGCGATGCTCCGCATCGCCCGCTCCGCAGGAAAGCTCCTTGTGCGGCGGAAGCCCCGCAGGGATCAGCAGCAGCTTATCGAGCGCAAGATACCGCGCCGCGGCGATCGCGGCGTGCAGATGCCCCAAATGCGGCGGGTCGAAGCTGCCGCCGTAAATTCCGATCTTCATGCTTTCGTCCCGTTCTTTTTGGCTTTCACCAGCACGATCTTGTCCTTCTTGTCCTTGCGGTGGGTCTCACGGTAAAGCACGAATTTCGTGCCGATGACCTGCACCTGCTCGCTGCGCGTGAGCCTGGAAAGCTCGTCGCACGCCTCGCGCGCGGTCATCTCGCAGTTCTCCAGCACGCGGCACTTGATCAGCTCGCGCGCTTCCAGCGCGTCGTTCGCCTGCTTGACCAAATTGTCGCCGATGCCGTCCTTGCCGATGTGGACCACCGGATCGAGGCCGTTTGCCAAGGCGCGCAGCTGCGCGCGCTGTTTGCTTGTCAACTCCATCTTATGCCTGCACCTCCGGATGCTCCCGCAGATACTTCTCCAGCTTTTGCTTAAAAGAGCGCAGCGCGTTGCCCCGGTGCGAGATCGCCGCTTTCTCCTCGCTCGTCATCTGCGCGAAGGTCTTCTGCTCCTCCGTGCGGAAAAAGATGGGATCGTAGCCGAAGCCGTTGGTTCCCATCGGCGCAAACGCGATCGCGCCGTGGCACTCGCCCTTGGCGGCGAACCAATCGCCGTTCGGAAGCGCGCAGACGATAAACGTTTCAAAGTGCGCCGCGCGGTCGGTTTCTCCGCGCAAGCCGTCCAAAATCAGCTGGCAGCGTCCGGCGTCGGTCATGTCCTCGCCGCCGTAGCGCGCGGAATAGATGCCGGGCGCCCCCTTGAGCGCGTCGATGCAAAGGCCGGAATCGTCGCCGATGGCGGGAAGCCCCGTCGCCTCCATGACCGCCTTCGCCTTGAGCGCGGCGTTCTCGCCGAAGCTGTTGCCGGTCTCCTCGACCTCCACCTTGACGCCGAGCTCCTCCTCGGTGACGATCTCCACGCCGAGATCGCCGAGGATCGCCGCCATCTCCTCTTTTTTCTTGGGATTTTGGGTTGCCAGAACAAATTTCATCTCATTC
>CAMVGI010000135.1 GCA_947166955.1 uncultured Clostridia bacterium
AGCTCGGGTCGCTCGCGCAGAGCATCTGCACGGCGCGGCTGGGGGTGTTCTCGGACGGGATGAGGTTGACGCATTTCTTCTGCCGCCAAAGGTGGTTCTCCTCCGCGCGCTTCAAAAGCTCGATCGCCTTCACGCCGCGCGCCGCCGCGCTCTCCTCGCGCTTTTGAAGCTCCGTGCCGTAGACCAGCGGGCGGGCGTAGGGCGGCGCCATGTTGTCGAGGTGCTTTTCGGGGATGACTGCCTTGAGGCGCTTGCCGCGCACGTCGACCTCGACGATCTCGTCCTGCAGCACGTCGCTCGCGATGTAGCAGGCACCGATGGCGCGCTTGACGACCTCGTCGGTGATGACGGTCTCCAGCCCCTCGCCCTCGGTCTTCTCGCCGTTCCGGAAGACCTCCATGCCCGCGCGCATAACGC
Source organism: uncultured Clostridia bacterium (assembly GCA_947166955.1). Next base: position 418 of record CAMVGI010000135.1, read on the forward strand.
CGCGGTCGAGCAGCGTGATGGGGCGGATGGATCTCGGCAGCGCCGCCATGTTGGAAAAGTCGCGGTTCTGGATGCGCTTGAACGCCTCGCTCTGTTTTTCGAGCGCCTTGCGCCCGATGTAATCGCCCTTGCGCTCGGAGAAGCTGACGGCGAACTTCGCCAGCGGCACGGCGAAGATCGGCATGGGCACGCCGTCGGGATCGACGCCCATCTCGTGGCCGTAGAGCGGCATACCCGCCTCAAGGCGCAGCGTGTCGCGCGCACCGAGGCCCGCGGGCTTCGCGCCCAGCTCGCAAAGGCGGTCCCAGAGCCACTTCGCGTCCGCGGACTTGACGTACACCTCGTAGCCGAGCGGTTCACCGGTGTAGCCGGTCTTCGCGACGCGGGCAAGGTGTCCCTCCAGCTCCACGGTGCCGAGCGCGTTTTTCATCGGCTCGGTCAGCGCCGCGCCGCCGGAGAGCGTCATCATCAGTTCCTTGCTCTTCGGCCCCTGCACGGCGATCGCCGCCCAATCGGCGGTGATGTTCGTAAGGCGCACGTCGTAGTTTTTTGCGATGGGCAGAAGGTGGTCGAGGTCCTTGTCCGTGTTCGCCGCGTTCACGACGAGCAGGAAACGATCCTCCTCAAAGCGGTAGAGGTACGCGTCGTCGACCGCGCAGCCGTTTTCGTCGGGGATGATGCTGTACTGCGCCTTTTCGAAATCGAGGCCGCCGACGTTGCTCGTGAGCACGTGCTGCAAAAACCGGACGCGGTCCGGTCCCTCGACGAGAATGCGCCCCATGTGCGACACGTCGAACAGTGAGCAGAAGTGGCGGGTGTAGAGGTGCTCGGCAACGATGCGCTCGGGGTACTCGATGGGCATTTCCCACCCGCCGAAATCCACCATGGTGGCGCCGGCGGCAACGTGGGTGTCGTAGAGTTGGGTGCGTTTGAGTTCGCTCATGTTGGGTTCCTTCCTTTCCGACAGCCGGCACGGGCCGGTTTGATGTTCTTCCCGAAAAAAGCAAGGAGGCAGAAAGATACACGCATGTGATCTTTCCGCCTCCGTCTTTCCCCTGAGAGATTCCCTTCGCCGCGCGCGGTTCCGGTTGCCCCTTTGGCGTGCGCTCCGCGGAGCGCACTTTCCGAAGTGTCGTCCTGATCCGATCCTTTTGCCTGAGAGTTTTTGCGTTCCCCTTCGGCGCCGCGAGCGGTCTCTCTCGGATCATTCCTCCGACTATGCAGTTGTACGTTCCGCGTCGGCGGCGCGCACGAAGCCCCCCGCTTTCGTCGGGTCTTCATACCTTCAGTTTAAAGGTTCGCCCGATGCTTGTCAAGGGGTTTTTCCGTCGTTTCCCGCCGTTTTAGAACTCGGCGTCGGGCATCAGGCCCTCCTCCTCGGAGGCGTCCTCCGCAGGCTCCTCCTCCACGACCGCCGAAACGAATTCGGAGAGGTACGCCTCCTCGGGAAGCCCCGCGAGATAGCCGGGGATGTTGATGATGACGCCGTCCATGTTGTAGGGAAGCGGCTGCGAAACTTCGATGATCTGCTCCTCGCCGCCCTTTTCCTGAATGACGCCGAACGCCATGCCGAAGTTCTGACCGATATGCGTCGTCATGCCGCGCTCGCGCGCGCCGAGCTTTGCGATGCGCTCGCCCTTGATGTAGACCGAGACGCGATACGGCGGCTTGTAGGTGTTCCCGTTGTACTCCAGCGTCGTGTTGTCGAAATACACGGTGTGGCCGCGCCCGATGACCATCATCACGGCGCCGATGGCGATCAGCACCGCGACAAAGGCAACGCGAACCAGCAGCGTTTTACGGTTCTTCATTTCGCCGCCTCCTTCGCCATCAGTTCCTCCGCCGCGCGCGCAAGCTCCTGCGCGGTGCGGTTCCTGCTGCGGCGCTTTTTCGTCTCATACATGATAAGCGCGATGGTGATGACGCCGTAGGAACAGAACACGCGGAAGTACTCGCCGATCATCGAGTCGCCGGTGATCGCCGCGCCCGCGCGGGGCGCAACGATGAACATGGTGTGGAACAAGATCACGCCGAGGAACACGTTGCCGATGCTCGCCTTGTCCACGCTCGCACCGCCCACCAGCAGCGCGGCGATGCAGAACATGCCGATCTGGGAGTGGGAGGAATAGGTGGCGATGTTGCCCATGTTCTGAAGGTAGATGATCATGCCCCAGCCCGCCATGACCGTCGAGATCACGATGGAGATGAGGCGCGTCTTTTCGACGTTGACGCCCGCGTCGCGCGCGACCTCCATGTCCTGACCGACAGCGCGCATATCCTGTCCGAGCTTGGTCTTGCGGAACCACACGATGAACAGGCACAAAACGCCGATGATGAGGAACGTCAGCACCGGGATCTTCACGCCGCCGATATTCACCGCGAGGAGATTATCGAGGCACTGGCGCATGTTGAGAAGGCTCACGGTGTTGCGGATGCCGTAGCCGCGGGGCAGCTTGATGGTGAAGTGCTTGATGGGGATGATGTTGCCCATCATATAGAGCACGATAAGCTGATACACGCCGGTCATAAAGAAGCTGAGAATGTAGCTCGTGATCATCTCGCGGCCCTTGGCGTGGTTCAAAATGCTGCCGCACAGAAGGCCGAGCAGGATGGAAAACGGGATCTGCAATATCATCGCCAGCACCACGCCGGGGATGCCCCAGATCTGCCAGTCGGAGACGAAGATCAGCGCGATCTCGCCCGCCATGGCGCCGAGCGTCATGGCGAAGTTGAGGCCCATGCCCGCCATAATGGGAACGAGCAGGCAGAGAATGAGGAAGATGTTGCGTCCCATGCGCGTCACGATCTCGTTGATGAGGTACGCGGGCGAGAAGCCGGAGAGCGGGATGCACACCGCGCAGATCACGATGAAGAGGATGGGAACGATGTTGCTGCGGACAAATTCCAGCGCCTTCGCGCCGAAGCCCTGCTTATTCTCCATCAGTGTCCGCCCCCTTCCGTCTTGCGCGTGAGCGCGTGGAGGATCATGCCCTGCGAAACGCTGACGCGGATGACCTCGCTCATATCCATAGGGATGATCGAGTTCATCACCGTCGGCGTCATGGTGACCATGCCCTGAAAGAGAAGCGTGCCGATGACGACGTTGGAGATGCTCGCCTTGTTGACGCTCGCGCCGCCGATAAGGATGGCGGACACGGCGGGCAGCGCCATGTAAAACGGTGCGTTGTAGAGCTGGATAAAGCCGAAGCCCTGCTCATAGACGAGAATGCCGAGCGCGCCCAGCCACGTCGAGAGCACGACGGACAAAAGGCGCATCCTGTCCACGCTCACGCCCGCCGCCTTCGCGTACGCGGGGTTGGAGCCGACGGCGGTCATCGCCGTGCCGGTCTTGGTGCGCAGACACGCCCACATCAAAAACGACAGCAGCGCGATAAACAGCAGCGTTCCGGTGGGGAATATGAACTCGTCGTCCCCGCTCCCGAACCGGATGCTCAGGAAATTCGCCAGCACGCCTTCGAAGAAGCCCTCCAGCGAAATCGTGGTACGAAGGCCCTTGCCCGCGAAGCCCCAGACCATCGTGGGGCTGTGATACGGCAGCAGCAGCCACATCATGCACATGAACGACACCGACGAAAAGCCGACGTAGGTGGCGATCATCATCTCGCCGCCCTTGATGTGGTTGAGAAGCCAGCCGTAGCCGCAGCCGAGTATGACGGCGATCGGCGTCGCGATCAAAATCGCCGCGAAAAAACTGCCCGCGCCCGTGAAGCCGAACTCGATCGAGAGCGTTGCGCCGAGCAGGCCCGAGATGATGCCGAGCGGCAGGCCGAAGTTGAGGCCGCAGCCGGAGTGGATCATCGGTACCATGGCAAGCACGAGGATCGCGTTCCAGCTGAAGCGGTTGATGACGTTGAAAACCTGTTTCCAGAAATCGTTGCCCACAAAGGGAGCGGCGATGAACATCAGCAGCAGAAAGCCGGTGATGATAAGGCGCGGCACGCCGTAGGCGTTCGCCATGGCGCGCAGGCGCCCCGCGGGCGTGTTGCGCTCCGCCAAGTTATCACTACTCATTGGTCCATCCCTCCCTTACACGACCTGGCTGAGCATCAGCGCGCCCAGCTCCTCGCTCGGCGCGCTCGCCGGCAGAATGCCCGAAATGCGTCCGCCCGATACGATGGCGATGCGGTCGCACACCGAGCGCAGCTCCTCAAGCTCCGAGGAGATCATGACCACGGTCACGCCGCTCGTGCGGTTGAACTTGCGCAGCGCTTCGAGCACCAGCGCCTTCGCGCCGACGTCGATGCCGCGCGTCGGCTCGGAAACAAACAGGAACTTCGGTTCCAGCGCAAACGCCTTGGCAAGGCAGATCTTCTGCTGGTTGCCGCCGGAAAGCTCGCGCGCCTTCTGTCGGGTCGACGTGCACTTGATGGCAAGCTCGTCGACATACTTCTGCGTAACCTCGCGTATCGCCCTGTCGTCGCGCCATTTGATCAGCCCGCCGAGCAGCGGCTTTAAAAA
>CAMVGI010000136.1 GCA_947166955.1 uncultured Clostridia bacterium
CGGGCACTATCAGACCGACTTCTACCCCGACTACTCCCCCGCTTCGCTCAGCGCCGAGACGCGCGCTGTACGACGAGCTTATCAGCGGCGACACGCTCAAGTGGGGCGTGTTCACCTCGGACGCCTATGAAAACCTCGGCGCGAGCAGCATGGAAAAGCTGGAATCGGAGCTGGGGCGCACGTTCGACGCGGCGCTCGTCTACCGCCACTTCGGCTTCGACTTCCCCACCGAGTTCATGGAGGGGAATTATCAGGCGGGGCGCGTGGTGGAGCTTACCTATCAGACGACCACGAACAACAACGAGGACATGACCGCGCACACGCCGTTCCTCGACCTCTACCGCGGCGAATGCGACGAGGAGATCCGCGCCTTCGCGCGCGACGCGGCGGCGTGGGGGCATCCGTTCCTCTTCCGTCTCGACAACGAGATGAACAGCGATTGGACGAGCTATTCCGGCGTCGTGAACATGGCGGACCCGCAGCTCTACATCGCGGTCTGGCAGCGCATCTACCGCATTTTCGCGGAGGAGGGCGTCGACAACTGCCTGTGGATCTACAACCCCAACGACCGCAACGCGCCGCCGAGCAAATGGAACGATTCGCTCGCGTACTATCCCGGCAACGAATACGTGCACCTGCTCGGCGTGACGGGCTACAACAACGGCACGTACTACACCAAATGGAACGAGCAGTGGCGCGACTTCAAGACCATCTACGACGAGATCTGGAACCTCTATTCGCCGCACTTCGCGCGCTTCCCGTGGATCATCACGGAGTTTGCCTCCTCGTCCTACGGCGGGGACAAGGCGGCGTGGATCGACGAGATGTTCGCCCACATCGGCGACTATCCGAGCATCAAGCTCGCGGTGTGGTTCAGCGCCGCCGATTACGACGGCGACGTGCCCGCGAGGCCGTATTGGCTCGATGAAACGCCGGAGACTTTGGCGGCGTTCAAGCGCGGCTTCAGCAAAAAATAATTCACAGAAAAAACACAATTGCGTGCTATCATCAAGAAAACAGACAAAGGAAGTGCATCCCCATGGCAAAGAAACAGTTCAAGGCGGAATCGAAGCGCCTGCTCGACCTGATGGTCAACTCCATCTACACGCACAAGGAGATCTTTCTGCGCGAGATCATCTCCAACGCGAGCGACGCCATCGACAAGCTCTGCTACCTCTCGCTGACCGACGACAAGGTCGGCAAAAACCGCGACGATTTCTTCATCGAGATCAGCGTCGACAAGGATAACCGCACCCTCACGGTCAGCGACAACGGCATCGGCATGGACAAGGACGAACTGGAGAACAACCTCGGCGTCATCGCCGCGTCCGGCTCGTACAAGTTCCGTCAGGAGGCGGGCGAGAGCGAGGACGTGGACATCCTGGGGCAGTTCGGCGTGGGCTTCTACTCCGCGTTCATGGTCGCCGACCACATCACCGTCACCACGAAGAAGTACGGTTCCGAGCAGGCGTACCGCTGGGAATCCGCGGGCGCGGACGGCTACACCGTGACCGAGTGTGAAAAGGCGTCCGTCGGCACGGACGTCGTGATGCACTTAAAGGAAGACGCCGAGGATGAAAAGTACGGCGAGTACCTCGACAACTACAAGCTCTACTCGCTCGTGAAGAAGTATTCCGACTACATCCGCTACCCCATCCGCATGATGACCCCCGTGCAGAAGGAGAAGGAAGGCTCCGACCCCGAAAAGCCCGAGTTCGAGATGGTGGACGAGCTGACGACCATCAACTCGATGGTGCCGCTCTGGCAGCGCAAGCGCAGCGAGGTCACGGACGAGGAGTACGCGAAGTTCTACTCCGAGCTTGCGCGCGATTTCGACAAGCCCCAGCGCGTCATCACCGTGTCCGTCGAGGGCAACGTCACCTACAAGGCGCTGATGTTCGTGCCGTCGAGAAAGCCGCTCAACTATCAGACGGAGGACTTCCAGAAGGGTCTCCAGCTCTATAGCGCGGGCGTGATGATCATGGACAAGTGCGATGCGCTGCTGCCCGACTATCTGCGCTTCGTGCGCGGCGTGGTGGACTCGCCCGACCTCTCCCTCAACATCTCCCGCGAGCTGCTGCAGCATGACCGCCAGCTCAAGATCATCGCAAAGAACCTTGAAAAGAAGATCCTCGCCGACCTTGAAAAGTTCATGAAGGACGACCGCGAGGGCTATGAAAAGTTCTACGCCAACTACGGCCGTTCCGTCGGTTACGGCGTCGTGAGCGAGGGCGGCGAGGCGCGCCGCGACGAGCTCAAGGAGCTTCTCATGTTCTACTCCTCCACGGAGAAGAAGCTCACGAGCCTGCGCGAGTACGCCGACAGAATGCCCGAGAGCCAGAAGTGCATCTACTACGCCGCGGGCGAGAGCACCGCGCAGATCGACGCGCTGCCGCAGACGGAGCTTTTGAAGGACAAGAACTACGAGGTGCTCTACCTCACAGGCGAGGCGGACGAGTTCGTGCTGCAATCGCTTCAAAAATACGCGGACAAGCCTTTCCGCTCCATCGTCGACGGCGATCTGGAACTGGGCGAGACGGAAAACGAGGTCCTCGACGAGAAGGCCGACCTCATGAAGTTCGTCAAGGAAACGCTCGGCGACAAGATCAAGGAGGCGAAGGCCTCCCGCCGCCTCAAGACGCATCCCGCCTGCATGTCCGCGGGCGAAGGCTTCAGCTTCGAGATGGAGAAGTACTTCAAGAACTTCGACATGCCCCAGCCGATGAAGGCGGACCGCGTTTTGGAGCTGAACACGAAGCATCCCTCCGTCATGGCAATGGAAACGGCGCTGCTCACCGACAAGCCCAAGGCGGAGCTGTACGCGAAGATCCTCTACAATCAGGCGCTGCTCATCGCGGGTCTGCCGCTCGACGACCCCAGCGGCTACACCGACATGGTCGCGGAACTGATGAAGTAAGAAACCGCGTGAAACGCGCGCGAAAAACGCCGCCCTACGGGGCGGCGTTTTCCTGTTTGATCGTCTCCGCAAACCCCTCGCCGAAAAGCCGCGCGGCGTTGAGCGCCTCGGCGAGCGAGTTGCCCGCCGTGCCGACCTCGACGAGCAGCGTGCCCGTCGTTACATGCTGGTTGTAGCGCGAATTGCGCACGGTGATCGGGCGCAGCAGCGTCGGATACTTCGCAAGCAGCCTCGACTGCACGGCGCAGGCGAGCTTCAGGTTCTCCCGCCAGCGCGGATGCTCCGCCCCGCCGCCGTCCGTGCCGACGACGAACTCCAGCTGCGCCGCGTCCGGTTCCTCGGCGCACAGGAGCTTATACTGCTTCCCGTCCGCGTCCGTCACCGCGTCGCGGTGGACGTCGAGCACATAGACGATGGAGGGGTACTCCTTCCGATAGCGCTCGATCGTCGCGAGCGAGCGGTTGTACGCGCCGGAATAGCTCGGATAGTCGTGCAGTGTGCGGTCGTGCACCACGCCGATCCCCGCCGCCTCCAGCGTGCGCGCAAGCTCGTCGCCCACGCGCACGACGTTCATGCGCTCGTCGAGCGTGCGGTGGTCGTCGGACTCCTCGTACTCCTCGCCCTCCGGCATCGTATACGCCTCGCAGCCATGCGTATGCACGATCAAAACCTGCGGCGCGTCGTCCGTCAGCTTCGCCGTGAAATCAAAACCCAGTTCGGCAAGCTCCAGCGGCGCGGCGGACACGTTGTGGACGTAGACGTTCCCGCAGACAAGATACCCCGCCGGATCGCCTGGGCGCAGCGTCGTCGCGCGCACGCCGTTGTCCCGCGCGGCATAGGGCGTGAAGCGCGCGTCGTCCGATTTTTCGGGCGCGTCGTTCGCCGCGGGCGCGGAAGCGGGCGGCGTTTCCGGCTCCGTTTCGCCGCGCGGTCTCTCGCGCGGCGCGTTTTCCCGCGCGGCGGGCGTGTCCGCCCACGCGTCCACGATCTCCTCGCGCGGCGCGAGCAGCAGCGGCGCCGCAGAAAGCGCCAGCGCCGTCGGCAGCGAAAGCCTGCCGTCGGACGAATAATCGCCGCGCTCGAAGCGCAGCAGCGCGAGCGCGCTCTCCGCCTGTCCCGGGCGCAGGCGCGAAAACGCCTCCGCCGCGCCGGCAATGTTGTCCGACGGCGCGGCGAGCGCCACCGCCCAAAGCGTCGCGAACGCCAGCGCAAAGGCCGCGGCGCCGCGGAGCAGACGGCGCGTTTGCTGTTTCATCCCGCATCACCTCTCGGACAAACCTATGCGCGGCGGCGCGAAAGTATGTCCGCTTGCAATTCCCGCGCGGCTATGATAAAATATACAAATCCTCTTTGGAAATGAGATGATCTTTTGTGAAAATCATAAAGGGCAACCTTGTTTTTTCGCCCCGCCTCGGCGTTCTTGAGACGATGCCGCACGGCGCGCTGCTGCTGGGCGACGACGGCACGCTGCGCGATATTCTCGCGACGCCGCCGGAACACGGCGACGCAGAGGTATTCGATTACGGCGACGCGCTCGTGATGCCCTCGTTCGTCGATATGCACCTGCACGCGCCGCAGTACCCCATGCTCGGCATGGGCATGGACCTGCCGCTGATCGACTGGCTGAACGCCTACACGTTCCGCACCGAAGCGCGCTTTGCCGACGCGGACTTCGCGCGCCGCACATACCGCCGCCTCGCGCGCGACCTCGTCGAAAACGGCACGACGCGCGTGTGCATGTTCTCGTCCCTGCACGCGGACGCGACGCTCATCTTGATGGAGGAACTGGAGCGCGCGGGCGTGACGGGCTGCGTCGGCAAGGTGAATATGGACCGCAACGGCGGCGAAACGCTCGCGGAATCGACCGAGCAGAGCAAGCGCGAGACGCTGCGCTGGCTCGACGCCTGCGCGCGCTTCAAGTA
>CAMVGI010000137.1 GCA_947166955.1 uncultured Clostridia bacterium
CCACCTAAAAAGTATACTTCATCGGGCAATTCAACAGTCATCTTATTATCTTTTATGCCGATTGTTGAACCAATAGCCGGAGGATCCCGGAATTTGAGGTTGATGCGCGTATCAACTGTCGTACCGTCTTTGCCGGTAACGCGGATAAAATAGTCATATCCCGCGCTGAAATCTTTGGTATTGAACGACACGAAGCTCGTGCCCGTCCACGTATTTCCCACGCGCTCAACTTTTTCATATCTTTTGCGGTATAGCGCATAGCTCGCAACATCATTTGGAGAACTGGCTACCGTACGAAGGACAAAAGTCGAGTTGCCGCCCGTAAAAAACCATTTTGCTGTATTGTCCTTGCCGCTTTTGCCTCTGCTGATATTGCACTTGGCCGCTTCCTCCGGAGTCGTTCCGCAATAAGCATACGTCACGTAAAGCGGGCTGTTCGCGTTCGCCAGAACGACGTCCGTCGCGCTGCTCTTCTGCGTATCCTCCGACGCGTTGTCGAAGAGCGTCGCACCGCCAACGGTGTACTCCTGCGTCTGATACCCCTCGCAGGAAATTGTGACCGTCGTCGCGCCCGCGAGAGTAAAGCGCACAATGCCGTCCGCGCCGCTCGTTGCGCTGCCGCCTTCCCACGAGACCAGCGCGCCCTCAAGCAGGTCGCCCTCCTCGTTGATAATGCGCAGCGCGTGCTCGCCCGCCGTAAGCTGCATCTCGGCGAGCCTTACCACGGGCCCGGTACTGTTGTAGTGGATCGTGACCGAGCCATTTTTAAGCAGATCATTGTCATAGGCAATTACAATTTTCTTCCACTGCTCCTCGCTGTCGGCGTAATAGATGTCCGTCAGCGAGGAGCAGTTATAAAAGGCAGACGCCCCGATGCTTTCCAGCGTCGTCGGCAAGCTCACGCTTTGCAGATAGTCCGCCCCTGCAAACGCCTCATTCGGCAGGGCTTTTATGCCTTCCGGCACCGCAATCGACGTCAGCGACTCGCAGCCATGAAAAATGCCTCCGCCGGCGCTTGACCATGAGCGCGGCAGGCTGACGCTGCGCAGCGCCTTGCAGCCGCTAAAGGCAGAAGATCCTATCAAGCCAACGCCGTCCGGTATATCGATCGACGTCAGCGCCTTGCAGTTATAAAAGGCCATCGTCCCGATGCTTTCCAGCGTCGTCGGCAGGTTCACGCTTTGCAAATAGTCCGCCCGTTCAAATGCGCTTTCAGGCAGGGCCGTTATGCCCTCCGGCACCGTGATCGACGTAAGCGATTCACAGCCATTGAAAATATAGCCGCCGGCCTCCTGCCACGCACTCGGCAGGCTTACGGTACGAAGCGCCTTGCAACCTTGGAACGCACTCTGGCCAATACTCGTGACCTCGTTCGGAATGTCGATCGACGTCAGCGCTTTGCAGCCATAGAATGCATTGTAGCCGAGGCTTGTCAGCGTGCTTGGCAGCGTTACACCTTGCAGATACGCCGCGCCGTAAAACGCGTTGTTCGGCAGCGCAGTGACGCCCTCAGCGATTGTTGCCGAAACAATGCGATTAGCCTGACCGTACCATTGCGACGTTGAAAGGCCGGGGAAATCATTCTCGTCGGTGATCGTGATGCTCAGCGGCTCGCCGGGCGTCTCAAAAAGCATCGCCGCTTCGTCAGGTTCCGCCGGCGCAGGCACCGCGTCAAGCAGCGGTTCGATCACCAGAACCGGCTCGCCCGACGGCTCCTCCGGCCCCTCCGCCAGCACTTCGGCGGGCAGCAACGACAATACCATGCACAGGCAAAGCAGCAGGGAAAAGAGTTTTTTCATATCGGAAGCTCTCCTGCATCATAGAATACTATTGATATCGCTTATTGCATTGCCGGGACGATCACCTCATACAGCGGTCTGCCGTCCGCGCCGAGGAAAAACGCCGCGCAGCGCGCCGCCCCCTCGGGCAAGTCCCAGCGCACGGAGACGCAGCCCCCGCTGAGCGGGGCGACGCGCACGCCGCACATCTGTCCGCGCGCGTTATAACACGCAAGCATTAGGTATCCCTCTCCCGCGCGCAGCAGCGAGGCGGAAAATCGCGCCGCGCCCTCGGCGCTCTCGCTCAAATACGCCCACCGCGCCTCAAACAGCCTGTCCAGCCGCGCAAGGCCATAGCCGTAGGCGGCGTCGCGGCCCGTCTCGCCGATGTCGAAGGCGCGCTCGCGCAGCAGCTCGACGCAGTCCCTGCCACGCAGCGCCGGCGCGTACTGCTTCACCAGCGCAAGCGCCGCCGAGACGCAAGGTGCGGCAAACGACGTGCCGCTGCTGCTTTCCGTGCCGCCGCCCGCCGGGATCAGACCGACGCCCTTTCCCGGCGCGCAGACCGTCACGCACCCGTTTTGGATGGAATCAGAGGCGACATTGCCCTGCGCGTCCACCGAGCCGACGCTGATGACCTCGTCATAGGCGGCGGGATAAATGAGCGTCCCCTGCGGATACGAGGAGCTGACATTGCCAGACGCCGCCACCAGCACCGCCCCCGCCGCGTACGCCTCCTGTATTGCCTGATGAAGCACGGAGGACTGCCCCGCGATCCCCCAGCTCATATTGATCACGTCGCACTGATAGACCGTCGCCGCGTCGACGATCGCCCGCGAAAGCGTCTTCACGTCGCCGCCGGACGAGGACGAAAAGCAGCGCAGGGGCACGAGATCACAGCGCGGGGCGATGCCCGTGACGCCAAGGCCGTTGTCGTCCCCGGCGATGAGCTGCGCAACCTTGGTCCCGTGATAGACGTCGTCGCGCATCGCCGTCGTTTCGCCTATGTAATCGTACCCCGCGGCGATCCTCGCGTTTTGGAGGTCGGGGTTGGCAAGGTCGAGCCCGCTGTCGATCACCGCGACACGCACGCCCGTCCCGTCCATCCCCAGAGCCTCGGCATAGTCCGTTCGGAGCATCTGACGCGGCCAGTCCGGCGCCGGCGCGGGACTGTCAAAGAGCGTAGCGATGTAATTCGGCTCTACAAAAGCCGCCTGCCCCGTGTCGAGCAGCCATTGGGCGTACTCCTCGCTCTGCGTCCAATAGACATCGCCGAGCACCGGCTCCATCGGCGCGCCCCGTGTGCCGCGCAGCAGTCCCTGCGTACCGGCGGACGGCGCGCTTGGGCACGAGACCAGAAAGCCGTCGTACACGGCGCGTTCCTCGCCGTCCCTGTCCTCCGCCCTTGCGCTTATGGCACACAACGCGCACAGGCAAAGGGCCAACGCGGCAATGCTCATGATCCGTTTGATGGTCCCTCGCCTCCTTTTGTGATGAACGCCGGCGGCGGCGCCGCACTGGCGTCGCCGCTCAGCTTATTACTGTCCGCTCACCCAGTTTATGCAAAGCGGGGCTCCGTGGCTGTCAAAAAGGAACAGCTTGAACTGCGCGCCGCTTCCGTTCATCATGAGCGAGCCGGTTTCGCCAACGGTTGCCATAATCTTCACGTCTGTCATTTTGCCGCCGTCGTAACGCGCGGCAACCAGTTTTGCACCGGCGGGAACATGTTTCGTTTTGTAGGCCACGACCGAACCGTTAACGGTCGCAGAAACCGTGCATTCTGTCGATTCGGCCCACAGCGCGGTAATCGTCGTATCGCCGGTAAGCACACAGCTCTCGCCCGGGCTGTATGATTCCCCGTTTACGCTCCATGCCGCAAACTTCTGATTCTCTGGCGCAACAAAACCGTTCGCAGGAAGCGTATAGGATGACCCCGCCTTGACGACGGCGCTGTCCATGCTGCCGGAACCGTCCCCCGCGGAGAAGTCCACGTCGTACGCGCCGTAGGTCATGGTGGCAAGGCCAAGCACGTCGTTGCCGTCTCTGATCGTGATCGCAGCTTTCTGACGTCGGCTTCCTCCGTACAGCACGTTTTGCAAAGCTGTACAGCCGTCGAAAACGGACCAGCCAACAAAGGAAAGCTTGTCTGAAACGGTCACGTTTGAAAGGGCGGAGCAATAGCGAAACGCCTGCTGATCTATCGTTGTGATCGTGTCACCGATTACCGCACTTGTCAGGCCGCTTTCATAAAAAGCGAATTTCGGGATCGTGCCGCTCCAGTTGTATTCGATGTCATACGCCTCGCCGGTTCCGGCGGGGCCAACCGTGTGCAGCAGTGGGCAATTACCAAAGATATAACCTCCGCAAGCCTCGATGGAAGCGGGAATGCTGACCTTTGCAAGCAGCGGGCAATTTTGGAACGCGCCGCCGGCAATGCTTGTCACGTCTTCCTCTACGGTGAGCGCTTCAATATAATGACGCCGATATTTGCTCCACGGTATAATAATGGTGTTTTCTTCTTCACCGGGATCAAGTTTCATGCCGCCCGTTCCGGAGATCGTCAGGGTGTGCGTCAGGTCATCAACCTTCCATGTTAGGTCGAAGTCGGGGTCGTTGCTCACTTTTCCGCCGTCTCTTGCGTAGATGGTCAGATCAAACGAGGTCTCCGCACGGCTTTCGCCGTAGCTCAACACGGCGCTCAGCGCCACATCGGCGCTCTGATCGAATAATTGCCATATCGGCGCATCAGTAGACGGGTCGAGAACAACGTCGCTGCTCGACTGCCAGCTGACAGACACGGTCTTGCCGTCGACGTCCAGTTCCGTTGGCAGCGACAGCGCGTCAAACACCCCGCTTTGCAGAACATTGTTGCCTCTGATCGCATCCCAGGTGAGCTGCGCTTTCGCGGCGGCGATTGCGGCAAGATCCCCGCTGTCCGCACCGATGACCGTGACAGAAAAAGTTTTTTCGGTGCTTTCCTCGCCGCGCGTGATGGTCGCGGTCAGCGAAACCGGAGTATCTGCCGTGCTTTGGGCAACCGCTCCCGTGGCGGTGTCGATC
>CAMVGI010000138.1 GCA_947166955.1 uncultured Clostridia bacterium
TTGCCCACCGCGCCCGCGCGCGCCGCCTCGATGGCCGCGTTCAGCGCGAGCAGATTGGTCTGCTGCGAAATGTCGATGACCTGCGCGTTGTTCTCCTCCAGCGAATCGAGGTTGTGCTGGATCTCGTCAAGCACCTGCTTGAACCGCTGCGCCATTTCGTCCACGCGCCGCATCGCCTCGCCGATGCCGTCCGCGCTCGCAGCGTTCGCGGCGCTCTTTTCGCGCACCAGCTCCAGCGGCTCGCAGAGACGCTCGAAGCTCTCGCCGATCTCGCGCAGCAGGTTGTTGCGCTGCTGCTCGCCCTGACGCGTCAGTTCGTTGATCTCGTCGCGCTCGCGCAGGGAGAAGTCTTTTACATAGTGCACGCAGTTGCCCTTGTAGTTGAAGCCGTTGTAAATGGCGTGCGCCATCTCGCGGCAGGTCTCGTAACCACAGCAGCCGCAGTTGATCTTGCGCTTGTCCGGCGTGTCCTTGAGCATGGACTGGAAGATCGCCTCCTCCTCGGCGGGAGACGGCGTCTTGAAGGAGCAGAGCGAACTTTTGTCCGTGTAGCGGCGGATGAAGTCGCTGAGTTTGAGCGAGGCGAACTGGCGGTTGAGATTTCTGAGGCGCTGCGCGGGCGTGAGCTTCCTGCCCCACGGGGAGCGGAGATGACCGTCCTTGCTCTCCGCCTTGATGCGCTGGATGGCGGCGAATACGTCTTCGTTGTCGTAATTGGCGACCTCGATGCCCGTACCGTACAGGCAGCCGCCGATGCAGTTGAGCGCATCAACGAACAGGTACGGCGTCCGCCCTTCGCGCAGACGATCCTTGTTGTGCTCCAGATAGTGATACATGTGCTTCTCGCCCTCCATCTGGCGGACGAGGGCGTCCTCGCCGAGCAGCCAATACACGTTCTCCTTCAGCCCGCCCGGCATCGGATAGATGCTGCCGAGGCCGAACTCGTGCTCCTCCTCGTAGGGGCGCGGCGCGATGGCGTGCTTCTTGAGATACGCCGCAAGATGGCTGAACGTAACGTTATACGAGACGTACCCGCCGCAGTTGGGGTCGGAGATCTCGTTCTTCTTGGCGATGCAGGGGCTGATGAAGGCAAGCTTGTCCGTAACGCCC
This sequence comes from uncultured Clostridia bacterium, assembly GCA_947166955.1. The sequence goes on from CAMVGI010000138.1 coordinate 1,111, forward strand.
GCGTACTTTTTGAGATAGACGGCGGCGCACATCATGGGGCTGTGGACCGGCATGAGCTTGTCGATCAGTTCCGGCAGGTATTTCTCGATGTAGCCCACCACGGCGGGACATGGCTGAGAGATGCCGCCGTAGAATTTGTGCTCGGTGATGTACTTGATGTAACCCCAGGTGCAGATGTCCGCACCGAAGGACACGTCGAGAATGCGGTTGACGCCCGCGGCCTTGAGCTGGCCGAGGATCGTTTTGTAGTTCTGGGCGAAATTCGCCTTGAACGCCGGCGCAACGAGGACGGAGATCCTCTCTCCGCGCGCGAGCGCGGCAAAGAGCGCCTCCGTGTCGTCGTGGTACGCGCGCGCCTCGTGGGAACAGACGTCAAAGCACGCGCCGCAGGCAACGCAGCGGTCGGGATCGACCTGAATGGTGTTCACGCCGCCGCGCTCCATGGCGACGTTCGCTCCCTCGCAGGAGCACGCACTGATACAACGGTTGCACCCGACGCAATTATCGTTTGTGAATACCAACTCCATAAAAGATTGCCTCCTCAATCATAATAGATGCAGTTCGTGTCAAAAACGATGGAAACAATGCGCGTATATGCGTATACTTAATTAATATTATAACATTCTAAAACAAAAATGCAAGCGTTTCGGGGAAGAAACGGCGTTGGGACGCGCTACGCAGAGAAAGCGCACGGAAGGAAACTTCCGTGCGCTTTCTTTGTTATTCTCCGATGATCAGGCGATCGCGTCCCCGTACAGATCCGCAAAGCGCATCAGCACCGTGGCAAGCTCGGCGCGCGAGGTGTGCTTCGCGGGATTGAGGCGGGCGTTGTCGTCGCCGCGGAACAGGCCCGTCGCGACCATCCAGCGCATCGCGTCGGTCGCGTAACCGCTGACGGATTCCCCGTCGGCATAGGCGGAGAGATCCGCGCCCGCGGCAACGGGCAGCCCCTTAAGCTGAACGTAACGGTAAATCACCGTCGCAAGCTGCTCGCGGGTGATGGCGTTGTCGCCGCGGAAGCTGCCGTCGGCATAGCCGGTGAAGACGCCGTTCGCGCTCGCCCACGACGCGGCGGCGGAATACCACGCATCCAGCGCCACATCGCTGAAGCTCAGCGCGCTCTCCGGCGCTTCGCCGTTCGCAAGACGCATCAGGATGAGCGACACCATGCCGCGCGTACTGGCGGTGTCCGGATCGAAGTTCTTCTCCGACACGCCCTTCATCAGTCCCTTGTGATATACAAAGGCGACCGCGTTGTGATACCACGCGCCGTCCGCCACGTCGGCGAACAGGATCGGGCGCTCCGCGAGCGGGACCTCGCCCTCGTTGATGGTGACGGTCGGCTGGGTAGCGGCAGGCGTTGTGCCGCTGCCCGAACCGCCGCCGGTATAGCCGCCCAGGCCGCCCCAGCCGGACAAGCTGCCCGAGCTGTTGCCCGAACTGCCGGAGGGGAATTCTTGCCCGACGGGCAGGATCTCAAACGAGCTGAAATGGGTAACGCTGAATTCGACGAACCAATTGCCCGCAATCTTCACGAGCGTGCCGTCTTTGATTTCCGGTTGATACCCTGTGCTGACGTGCTTGATCTTGACCTTCGTCGTTCCGCTTTTCGCGCCCTTGGCAAAGCTCGCAGGGATCGGCAGACGGAGCGGAATACTGCCGGCCAGTTCGCCGTCGGTAAGCCGGCGATCAACACTGGTTCCGCCGCTGATAATATGCAGCTGCGGAGCAACGTCGTACTTGACGCTTTGGCTGCCGTCTCCGACCTTGTAGCCGGTCATTTTGGTTTCGACCGTCAGTTCAACGGTAACATCGACTGTCTGCCCGTCTTCCTTATAGGCCTTCGCCAGGTTCTCTTTCAGCTTTTCCGTGTTCAGATTCGTGGCAAGGATGGTGTTTTTCGCAAGACTTGCAAGCGCCATCGCAGCGCTGTTCGAGGCAAGCGCCGCGTTCGTCGAGCCGGAAACGGGCGTCGGGGAGCCGACCGTCGCGGTGAGGCTCGTCGCGCCGTCGGTCTGTGTGAACTGGTAATTGACGTTCGTGACCTCGCCGTTTGCGTCCTTGGTCTCGGCGGTCTGCTCGGTCGTGGTAATGCCGTTGGTGCTATCCGTCGTCACGGTGGTCGTGGTGTTGGTCGTCGTTCCGGTGGCCTCATCCTTGACCGTATCCGTCGTCGTGGCCGTCGTGGTGCCGTTGCCGTTGTCCTTCACCTCGCCGACCTTCCACGTCGAGTCGCCGACCTTGATGGCGGCATAGCCGTCGGCGATAACGTAATCGCTCGGGTCAGTATTGAACGTGCCGCCCTTGACGCTCATTGTCCAAGTATGATCGGAAGCTTTCTCGTTGCCCTTAATCGAAATTCCGTTTTCGCAAGCTATAAATTTACCGCCATTGATGGTAACCGTCACGTCGCTCGCATCAGCCGGATTGTCGCCCATATCGACCGAGGCCCAAAGCGCATACGGTATTTTTTTGTTCGTTCCGCCCCTGAACTCGCCGCCATTGACCGTAACAACCGTACGAGCTCCTCCATTGGTGATCCAAAGCGCATGATAGTCCTGCGTTTCGAACACGCCGTCCTTGATGGTCACCTCACCCCAGTTGCAGGCGACTGCGCCATGCTTACCGTAGACCGTCGCATTCTCTATGGTCAATTTGCCGCCATCGTTGCAGATCGCATAGCAGCGTACACTCTTATCAGTGAGCGTGCCGACCTTGATGACAGCCTCCGCACCGGCGCCCCTGTTGCCAAGGCACGTAGGGCCATTATTGCCAACCGCAGCACCGGCATACTCTGCTTTCAAGGCGCCGCCTTCCATGGTAAATTTCCCCATGTTTGCAATCGCCATCCCGCCATTGGTACCGCAGGTATAGACATTCCCGCCGGTCATCGTCATCTCGCCATTGTTTATTACCCCGCGCGATATGATCGCTCCGGTCATACCCTCGCTGGAATCAACCAGTTTTAAGGTGCCGTTGTTAGTGATGGCATATGTATTAATTGAATTTGCGGCGTCCACAAACGTGGTTTTGTCCGAAAAGACGCTGATCGTATGGCCCGCAAGGTCAAGACCGATGTTGGCGTCCGGTCCAATTGTAATCGACGCGCTGAGGTTCAGCACATCCTGCGTCAGCGTAACGGTCTGACCGCTCTGCGCCGCGCCCACGGCGTCCGCAAGGGAGGTAAACTTCTCCTCGCCGATCATGGCGACGGTATGATCCTCCACCGTGTAGCTGCCGTTGCCGTTATCGACGGCGACGCAGCCGCCGGCAAGATATTTGTCGTCCGGCTTAACGCTGAACGTGCCGCCGGAGATGTTCAGCGTCGCACCGTCGGCACATTTCAAATCGCCGTTGAAAGTTCCGTCAAAGACATTGATAACAGACGGATGGTTTTCTACTTTTGATTTGTCGGCTTGCAGCACGTAGTTCTTTTTCCCAGTAGCAGTAGCAGTAAAGGTTCCCCCATAAATATTGATCGTACCGCCGCTGTCGAACACATAAGCGCCGTACGTGCCGGTGTAGCTGGTAGAATACACATCCACGGTAGACCCGCCGGAAACGCTAACCGGTACGCTGCAATGGTCAAAATAGCCCGTCTGCGTAAACGTGCAGTTCGTCAACTTGGCATAGCCCGGAATTGCATAGCCGGTATCGGTCTCGTCTTCGTCTGTAACTTCAATCCCGCCGCCATAGTTGGAGATAATCGTAACTTTGTC
>CAMVGI010000139.1 GCA_947166955.1 uncultured Clostridia bacterium
CTCGGGATCGTCGACCGCGCGGTCGAGCGAAGCGTCTGCCGCGCCGCTCGCGCGCAGCAGGCATTGCCCGCTTTCGGCGACATAGCGGTAGATACCGCCGCCGACCTCCTCGCTCTCGCAAGGCCCCAGCAGATCCTCGGCAAAAACCGCTTCGGCGGAGAGATTACGCGACGGGTCGACGGAAACGAGGCCGAGCTCCTGCGTGGGGATGAGCTGGGCGGGCAGGTCCACGCCGCTTGAGGCGTAGAGCTGCACGAGCTGCGAGACCGTGCGGTCGTGCGCCGCGCGGTCCTGCGTCTTCCGGACGAAAAGCAGGACGAGCAGAAAGACGTTGACCAAAGCGAGGATGGCAATGACGGTGCTTTTGATGCGCGAAGTCTTCAAACGCACCACTCCTTTTGCAAGATATTGCGCCTTACTCGGCGATCCACACGGGCAGAACGCTTTCGGAACCGGTATCGACATAGGCGACGAACAGTTCCGCGCCCTTATAGACGCGCGCGATGGCGGCGGAGAGGGCGACAGGCAGCAGCAGCGCCGGCTCGTCCGTGAGCGTGTAGGAGCGCGTTTTGAGGGTGAACGAGGCGATGTGCTGCCCCTCCACCGTGATGCTGACGGCGTGCGAGCCGTCCGAAAAGCGGATCGGCGTGCCGCCCGCCATGAGGTCGAACGTGATCTCATAGCGTCCGTCTTCGCCGTGCGCACCGCTGAGATAAAGCTCCGCGTCGCCCAGTTCGTCGCGCAGGAGCGCCGCCACAAAGGACTGCGCCGCGCCCGCGGCTTCGACAAGCGTGGGCGCGCCCTGCGCCGCGGCTGGGACGTAATAGACCGAATCCGGGTCGGCGCCGGCACCCTGATAGTCGATCGTTCCGTCGGGGCGGAGATACAGCGTGCTGGATACGTCGCGCACGATCACCGTGCCGGAGGATTCCGTGAAACGGTTCTCGGCGTGCGCGTTGAAGCCCGCGCGGCGCAGAAACGAATCCTCGTCGCCAGCAAGAGCGTTGGAGGCGGACAGGATGCCGCGCGGGGCGGGGTCGCTCAGCACGAGCGTATAGGGGGAAAGCTGCACGTAGTCCTCGCCGAGCAGAAAAGCGAAGTCCGCACTGCTGCCGCTTTGGGAGGCGAGAAAGTCCGTGAGCGCGGGGCTGCTGACCGCGGTGGCAAAGCGGTAATGCGCCGTCGCGCCGTCCTGCACATAGAGCGTCGCGTCCCCGTCCGGCTCGGGACAGAGCAGCATGCGGCGCACGCTGGAAAGCTCCGGCGCGGAGACGCGTATGCCGAGCAGGTCGGAGAGCAGCTCCGCGGGCAGCGCCGCGGTAAAGTCGAAATAAAGGCCCTCGCCGCGCAGCGCGGAGAGAAAATTTCCCTCGCCGACCGCCGCCGCGCCGTTGGCCGAGCCGATGGCCTCGCCGAGATAGCTGCCGGCGCGCTCGAATTCGTCGCTGAGCGTTGTGAGCGCGTCCGCGCCGAGACGGGCGAAGCTGTTGGTGTAGACCATGCGTACGGGAAATGCGAGCCGCGCCGGAGCGGGCGCCTCGGCGGGGAGCTCAACGCCGCGCTCCATCCGGTCGCGCGCAAGCTCCAAAAGGCTGCGGTCGGAAAGCGCGCCGAACAGCGGCAGATTCATGATGAGCAGCGCCGTGGAGAGCGTGAGCAGCACGATGGCCAGGTTTTGCAGCCTGTCGGTGCGCTTCATATAAACGCCTCCTGTCCCTCGTCCTGCGTAACGGGCAGCTCCAGACGGACGGTCGTGCCGGGGCCGGGGCGGTCCACCAGCGTGATCGAGCCGTTGTGGCGCTGGACGATCTCGGTCGCGATGGAAAGGCCGAGACCCGTGCCGCCGGATTCGCGCGAACGCGCCTTGTCGACGCGGTAGAAGCGCTCAAAAATGCGCTTGCGGTCTTTCTCGGGGATGCCGATGCCGTCGTCCTCGACCTCCATCCAGACCGTGTCGCCCGCATCGCCCGCGGTGACGCGGATGTGGCCGCCGTCGGGCGTATATTTGACGGCGTTGCTGAGGATGTTGAGCATGACCTGCTCGATACGGCCGCGGTCGCCCATGATGAGCGGAAGATGCTCGGAGTATTCATGCGTGAGCGTATGCCCGTGGCGCTGCGCCTCCAGCGCGATCGAGCGGAGCACGGAGTCGATCGCCTCGGCGAACGAAAAGCGCGCCATAACGATCTCCGTGCGGCCGGAATCGAGCCGCGAGAGCGTCAGTAGGTCCTGCACGATATGCGTCATGCGGTCGGCCTCGTTGATGATGATGTCGAGGAAGCTGTTTTCAGTCTCGCGCGGGATGTCGCCGTCGGAATCGCGGATGGTCTCGGCGTAGGAACGGATGTTGGTCAGCGGCGTGCGCAGCTCGTGCGAGACGTTGGCGACGAATTCCTTGCGCCGCTCCTCGGTCTTGCGATGCTCCGTGATGTCGTGCAGCACGATCAGCACGCCGCCCGCCTCCTCGTCGGAAAAGGCGGCGAAATAAAGCTCGACCGAGCGGTCGCCGACGCTCAGCTCCGCTTCGGCGTAGTCGCCGCGGCGCATAGAGACCACGCGCTTGAACGGGCAGATCGGCTCGAAAAGCTCGGAATAGACGCAGTCCTCCGGCGCGCGGTCGAGCAGCGCCACCGCGGCGGGGTTGCAGTGGATGAGCTTGCCGCCGCCGTCGTACGCCACGACGCCGTCCGTCATGTGCAGAAACAGCGCGTCGAGTTTGCTGCGCTCGTTTTCCACGGCGTCGATCGTGTCGTGCAGGACGCTTGCCATGTCGTTGAAGGTCGTGGTGAGAACGCCGATCTCGTCGGTGGAGTCCACCTCAAGCACTTCGCCAAAGTTGCCGCCGGCGATGCGCTCCGCGCCCTCGGTCAGCTTTTCGATGGGGTCGATCATCGTCTTGGCGAGCAGGAAGCTGAGCAGCACGGAAACGAGCAGGCCCACGAGCAGCGCCTGAAGAATGATGATCAGCAGTTCGCTGTTGAGGCTCGCCACCGACGCGCGGTTGTCGCGGATGTAGATGATAAAGCGGTTGCCGCCGCCGGAGATGGGCACGGCAACGTCCATGTAATTCGCGGCGATGTCGTTCGCGTCGCCCACCGTGCCGTTGCGCGCGGAGAGGATGTTCGCCGTCTGCTCCAGCAGGGCGCCGCCCGCCTCGTCGCTGCCGGCGAGGAACGCGCCGGTCTCGCCGTCGAGGATGTAGTAGTTGCGGTTGCGCGAATCAATGCCGAGCGTACCGGAGTACAGCTCCAGCAGGGATTGGAGGCGCTGTGCGCCGTCGGGCTGCGCGGCTTCGGTCTGCATGGCGGAAACGAAGGAGACGTCGGCAAAGGTCTGGCTCATCTGCTCGTAGAAGGTGTCGATGTAGAAATTGGTCACGCTGGTCATCAAAAACGCGCCCACAACGGTCATCAGCGACGTGATGAGCAGCACGAGGATCATGACGAGTTTCATGTGCAGACTGCGAAACATGCAAACGCCTCCTTATTCCGCACACGTCAGTGCGCGGAATAGTAATACCCAACGCCTCTGCGCGTAAGAATATACACGGGATTTGCGGGATCGTCCTCGATTTTTTCGCGAAGACGCCGCACCGTGACGTCCACCGTGCGCGCGTCGTCGCCGACGTAGCCGTAGTTCCAGACCTGCTCCATCAGGTCGACGCGGGAGAAGACCTTGTCCGGACGGCTCGCGAGGAACGTGAGCAGCTCGTATTCGCGCTGCGTCAGCTCCACCGGAACGCCGTGCTTGTAGACCTGCAGGTTGTCGGTGTTGATCGTCAGCCCGCCGCCGGCGCTCATGCCCTCGTCGCCGGACGCGGCGGGCATCGCCATCGCCGTGCGGCGGATGTTCGCGCGCACGCGCGCAATCAGTTCGCGCATGGAAAACGGCTTGGTGATATAGTCGTCCGCGCCGAGTTCAAGGCCGAGCACCTTGTCCTCCTCTTCCTCGCGCGCGGTCAGAATGATAACGGGCACGTTGTCGCCCTCCTCGCGCAGCGCGCGGCAGACGTCGAAGCCGATCATTTTCGGCAGCATCACGTCCAGCAGGATGAGGTCGGGCTTTTCGCTGCGCGCAAGCGCAAGCCCCGCCTCGCCGTCGTAGGCCTCCAGCGTTGCGTAGCCCTCGCGGTCGAGATTGAAGCGGATGATGTCGACGATGCTCTTTTCGTCCTCCACGATGAGGACGCGCTTTTTCTGCTCCATGGAGCCGCCTCCTTACTTGTTGTTTCGCATGGCGTATACCTTCAGAATTCCCGCGACGGTCTTTGCGTCCCGCAGCTCGCCGCTCGTAACGCGGCGCACCATCTCGTCGAACGGCGTGCGCCTGACGTCGAGAAATTCGTCCTCATCGGGCGACTGCGCGCCGATCTCCAGACCCTCTGCAAGATAGAGGTGCAGCACCTCGCCGTATGCGCCGGGGGAGACGATCAGCTCTCCCAGGTCCGTGAACCGCTCGGGGGAGGCGCCGGTTTCCTCGCGCAGTTCGCGCAGCGCCGCGTCATGCGGGTCTTCGCCCGGCTCCAGCTTGCCGGCGGGGATCTCCTCCATCACGCGGGAAAAGACGTAGCGGTACTGCTTCACGGTCAAAACATTGTCCTGCGCGTCGATAGCGACGATGGCGACGCCGCCGGGGTGATCCGCCACCTCGCGGGTCGCCTCTTTGCCGTTGGGCAGCTCCACCGTATCCACATGCAGGCGCAGGATGCGCCCCTCATAGACGAGTTTGGAGGAAAGCTTCTTTTCCGTCATGTCCATGCTGTCATTCCTCCTTCAGATCGGCGGGGGTCAGGATGTCGCTGTAAATG
>CAMVGI010000140.1 GCA_947166955.1 uncultured Clostridia bacterium
AGCTCGCGCCGATTGTAAAGCCCAGAGAGCGCGTCGCGCACGGAGAGGTTGGAAAGCTGTTCGAGCAGCGCCTGGTTGCGCGTACGCTCGTTGTTGTAGGCGTTGAGAATGAAGATCGTCATCATGCCGAGGGCAAGCCCTGTGGTGCTGAAGGTCATGACGACGTCCTCGTACTCCTGGCGCGGCGTGAGCGGAATGATCAAATTGGGGTGGTAGTAGCCGTAGTGCAGCGTATAGGCGAGAAACAGCAGCGAAACGGCGAACAGGATAATGCGCGTGCGCCCGTGCAGCAGCACCGCCGTCAGGAAAAGCGACACCAGATAGAACAGCACCATGCCGCTCGTCAGGCCGCCGCAGGCGCAGTAGGCGGGCGGAAGCAGCGCAAAGTTGAGCCCGCACACCAAAACGAGACGGCAGACGGGCAGCGACTTGGGCCAGCGGACGCCGACGATCAGCAGCACGAGCATCCACACGCTGCAAAGCATTGTCGCGATGGAGGCGATCGGCGCGAGATGCTGCGCAAGCCCCATGATGAAAGCGAGAAAGACCGCGACCAGACCGATGGCGTTGACCGAGTAGTAGATCTTGTCGTCCAGCGAGTCGATGCGGTCCCAGAATTTGTGAAACGCACTTTTTACCTTCATAATAACCCCGTTTCAAAGCCTGCGCGAAAGCGGCAGGCAAAAACTAGCATGATTTGGCACAATTATAATACATTTCCATCAAAACCACAAGAACTATTTTAAAAATGAATGGATCGTCGCATATCTTGTGGTTTTTTCGCATATTCTTTTCGGATGAAACGCCGCGCGACCCTTGACGATATGCGCGGAATGTGCTAATATACTACATATTATGTAAAGATATACCCTTTTTTGAGAAACGGGTGAGGCGGATATGGCAAACATGCACCTCGGCGAGCTGCTGATCAGCGCCGGAATCATCACGCAAAGCGACCTGGAACGCGGCATCGAGCTGCAAAAGGGAACGAAAGACCGTCTCGGCACGGTACTGATCAAAAACGGCATTATCACGGAAAACGAGCTTATCGAAGTGCTGCAGATGCAGCTCGGCATCGAGTTCGTCGATCTCACGAAGGTTTCCATTCCCACAGAGCTTGCGCAGGTGCTGCCCAAGAGCATCGCAAAACAGTATAACGTCGTTCCGGTGCGCATCGTAAAGGACGAACTGTACCTCGCGATGAGCGATCCGCTGAACTTCTACGCGGTCGAAGAGGCGCGCCGCGCCTCCAAGCACCGCATCGTCCAGATGGTGGCGACGACCGCCGGCATCGAGCACGCGATTCAGGTGCTCTACAGCAGCGAGGGCGCCGCGAAGGCGATCGCGGAGATGAAGCGCGAGGCGGCGACGAACGGCGACGCGGCGGAGGCGGCGGACAGCGCGTTCGTTGCCAACCAGCTCGGCGAGGACGGCATGAGCAGCGCGCCGACCATCCGCCTTGTCAACTCCATGCTGGAGCGCGCCATCACCGAGCGCGCGAGCGATATCCACCTCGAGCCGCGCGAGAACCAGATGCAGGTGCGCATGCGCATCGACGGATTGATGCGCGACGTGCTGACCGTTCCCAAGGACGTGCAGCCATCGGTCATCTCCCGCATCAAGATTATGAGCGGGCTGAACATCGCGGAACACCGCGTGCCGCAGGACGGCCGCTTCAACGTGCGCATCAAGGACCGCGACATCGACCTGCGCGTGTCGACGCTGCCGACCGTTTACGGCGAGAAGATCGTCGCGCGCCTTCTGGATAAGTCCGGCGGGCAGGTGACGAAGGAGAGCGTCGGCCTTGAGGGGACGGACCTTGAGAAGTACGAAGCGATGCTCAAAAACCGCAACGGCGTGATCCTGCTCGTCGGCCCCACGGGCAGCGGCAAGACCACGACGATGTACGCCATGATCAACCAGCTCAACACGCCGGAAGTGAACATGGTGACGCTGGAGGACCCCGTCGAGTATAATATCGACGGCGTCAATCAGGTGCAGATCAACGAAAAGACCGGCATGACGTTCGCAAACGGCCTGCGCGCCATTCTGCGTCAGGACCCGGACATCATCGCCGTCGGCGAGATCCGCGACGGAGAGACCGCGGAGATCGCGATGCGCTCCGCCATCACGGGCCATTTGGTGCTCTCTACCATCCACACGAACGACGCGGTCGGTTCGATCGACCGCCTGCGCGACATCGGCGTGGAGCCGTACGTCATCGCGGGCGCGCTCAAGGGCGTCATTTCCCAGCGCCTTGTGCGCCGCATCTGCCCGAACTGCCGCGAAAGCTATACGCCCACGGAGGAAGAGGCCGAGTCGCTCGGCATAGAGATGGAACCGGGGCTGAAGCTCTATCGCGGCGCGGGCTGCGCGCAGTGCTTCAACACGGGTTACCGCGGGCGCATCGCGGTGTTCGAGATGCTGCCTGTCACGCACGCCGTGCGCACGCTCATCTATGAGCAGCGCGGACGCGACGCCATCGAAGCGGAGCTGAAACGGCCAGAGAACGGATTCGTCTCCCTGCGCGACAACGCCCTGCGCCTCATGCGCGAGGGAATGACCACCGGCGAAGAGGTTTTGAGGATCGTGAGCGAAGGAGACTGAAGCCTATGATGACGGTAGAAGAACTTGTCGCCAAGGCGCGCGCCGACGGTGCGAGCGACATTCATCTTATCTGCGGCCTGCCGCCCAAGTACCGCAAGGACGGACAGGTGGTGAACATGTCGGAGGACGTGCTGAGCGCGGACGACTGCATCTCCATGGCGCAGTATCTCGCGCGCGGCGCATACGACGAATTTGACCGCGTGGGCGAGCTGGACGCGGCGGCGACCTTCGACGGTTCGCGCTGCCGTATCCACATCTTCAAGCAGCAGGGCGTGCCGAGCGCGGCGCTGCGCCTGCTGCGCGAGGAGATCCCCAAGCTGGAAACCCTCGGTCTGCCGCCCGCCGTGCCTGAGCTTACCAAGCTGCATAAGGGCATCGTGCTCGTTACCGGCGAGACCGGCTCCGGCAAATCGACGACGCTCGCGGCGCTGATGGACGAGATCAACCACACGCGCCGCTGCCACATCGTCACGCTCGAAGACCCCGTCGAGTACATCTACAAGCCCGACCTGTGCGCCATCAACCAGCGCGAGGTGGGCAAGGATACGCAGAGTTTCGCCATGGGCCTGCGCGCGAGTCTGCGCGAAGACCCCAACGTCATTTTGATCGGCGAGATGCGCGACCGCGACACCATCGAGACCGCAATCACCGCCGCCGAGACGGGACATTTGGTCTTCGGCACGCTGCACACGGGCAGCGCCGCGGACGCGGTGGACCGTATCGTGCAGGTGTTTCCGGCGGATTCGCAGACGCAGATCCGCCTGCAGCTTTCCATGACGCTGCAAGCGGTGCTCACGCAGCAGCTCGTGCCCAAGAGCGCGGGCGGGCGCGCGCTCGCCTGCGAGCTGATGATCGTCACCGACGCCATCCGCAACCTCATCCGTACGGGCAACACGCCCCAGATCGCCAATGCCGTCGCCACCAGCGCCGCCATCGGCGGACAGACGATGGACCAGGCGCTTGTGCGGCTCGTCCGCTCCGGCGCTATCAGCCGCGACACGGCGATCTCCTACGCGCACGAGCCGGAATACGTCAAGAAAAACTCCTTTTAAGCTGTGAGGTGAAAGCCCTTGTCGCAATACAAGTATATTGCGCTGTCGCGTGACGGACAGCGCGTGACCGGCGTGATCGAGGGCTATGACGAGCTGGACGCGGCAAAGCGCGTCAAGGAAAGCTGCAACGTCATCCTCAAGCTCACGGAGATCAAGGAGAAAAAGGTCGGCGGCCTTTTGCACATGGACATCGGCGGCAACCGCCTCAACGCGCGCGCGTTCAGCGTCATGTGCAGCCAGTTCGCCATCATGCTCAACGCGGGCATCCCCATTTCCCGCGCGGTGAAGCTCGTCGCGGAAAAGACCTCCGACCACGCGCTCAAGCGCGTCGTCGATCAGGTGGCGATCGACGTGGAGGGCGGACGCAGCCTGTCGGCGGCGTTTACCGACCACGGGGAGAAGCTGCTGCCCGTCACGTTTACCGAGACGCTGCGCGCAGGCGAGGCGACGGGCAACCTTGCCCAGTCGTTCGAGACCATGCAATCGCACTTCGAGAAGCAGACCGCGATGCGCAACAAGGTGCGCGGCGCGATGGCGTACCCGATGTTCGTGCTCGGCACGGCGGTGATCGTCGTGGCGGTGCTGATGGCGAAGGTCGTGCCCGAGTTTACGAAGATGTTCGCGGAGATGGGTGCGCAGCTGCCGCTGCCGACGCGCATCCTCATTGCCGTGTCCGATTTCTTTCAGCATTACATTCTGCTCCTCGCGGGTATCGTCGCCGCGATCATCCTTGCGTTCAAGGCGTACGGCGCGACGGAGAACGGCAAACTCAAGCTCGCGCGGCTCAAGCTGCGGCTGCCCATCCTCGGAAAAATCGAGGAGTTGAACGCGGCGAGCCAATTTGCCAACACCATGGCGGCGATGATGGGCGCGGGCATCACGATGGACCGCGCGGTCGCCATCACGGCGAAGGTGGTGGACAACTACCACCTGAGCAAGCAGACCGACCAGCTTGCCAAGCAGCTGCAGGCGGGGCGCACGCTCGGCGCGGCGATGCGCGAGCTGACGGACTACCCCGACATTCTCGTGGACATGACGGGCGTTGGAGAGAACACGGGCGAACTGGAAAAGACGCTTTCCACCATCGCGGGCTATTACGACACGGAGCTGGAGGAGGCGACGCGTGCGGCGCTCGCGAAGCTGGAGCC
>CAMVGI010000141.1 GCA_947166955.1 uncultured Clostridia bacterium
GTGGAGATAGGTGTCTCCGAACCAAGGCATCGCGTCGAACGTGAGGTAGACCACGCGGCCCGCACCGGCGATCTTCCGGCTCGCCTCCGCCTTGTTCCCGTGCTCGTCCGAGACCTCGTAGTACATCGTCCCGCCGGACTCATAGTAGCGCACCCTGTCCGTGAGGTCGCCGTCCGTTTCGTCCTCGCAGCGATAGTCCAAAAGCCCCGCGCCAAGCGTGATCACCGGTGGCACGACGTCGCGCGTGAAGGACGTTTCGGCGGCGTTCCCGCTGCTGTCCGCGACGGTAAGCGTCACACGCACGCCGTCGTCCTGCGCCTCGACCGCGGCGGTCAGGTCGCCGTCAACGTTGTCCGTGCAGGTATAGGCGTACGTTTTCTCGTCCACGGTCAGCACCGGCGGTACGGTATCCACCACGCGCACAAGGTAGCCGCCCTCCGCCGTCAGCTTGCCGCAGGTGGCGGAATAGCGGACGGGATACTCCCCCGGCGCCGCATTCGACGGGATCGGCTCAAAGGATACCGACAGCGGAACGCCCTCGCGGTGGAACACGCGGCTGCGGTAGACCGCCTTGATCTCGTGATACGCGACGCTCTCGCCGTACTCCGTCACGACGTCCTCATAGGCCGCGCGGTCAAACTCGATGACCGGCGCGTCCAGCATAAAGCAGGCAGCCGCGCCGCCCGCCGCGCAAAAGAGGAGTATGATCAGCACGATGGCTGTTATGCTCTTTCTTTTCATATCGTCTTTCCGTTCGTGTTTTTTCGACAGTTTTCGTATGCGAGTACGACCATTGTATGCGAAAGCGTCGTCATACGCAAGCGTTTCTTCAAAGGGCGCCGCGCGGCGATAATTCGGCGATGCCAAAACAAGAATTCGGCGGTATCGAACAAAACGGATTGTTTTTCGGAGAATAACGGAGTAAAATCAAAACAACGTGTGCGAAAACGAGGGAAAAGGAGTTTGTGTCCGTATGCAAGCGATTTTTGCGAAGCTGCTCGATGAGATGGAGCAGCGCCACGACGCCGTATTGGTCACCATCGTCCGCGAGTCGGGTTCCGCCCCGCGGGGCGCGGGCGCGCAGATGCTGGTCAACGCCGACGGGCCGCAGGCCGGCTCCGTCGGCGGCGGAAACGTGGAAAACCTCTCCATCCTCCACGCGCAGGAGCTGCTTGAAAAAAAACAGGGCGACGTGCGCGAGTTCAAGCTTCACCGCAGCGAGACGGACGACATCGGCATGGTCTGCGGCGGCGACGTGACGGTGCTGTTCACCTACGTTCCCGCCGAGGACGAGGCGTGGCGCGCGCTCGTCTCCGACCTGCTGCGGCGCATTGACGCGTATCGGGGCAGCTACCTGCTGCTGCCGCTCTCCGGCGGGCGCGCCGTCCTCTCCGACGGAGCGGGCGGAGAGGGCTTCTTCTCCCTGCCGGTCGCCACCGGCGAGCGGGCGCTTCTTTTCGGCGCGGGGCATTGTGCGCTGGCGCTCGCGCCCGTGCTGCGCTCCGTTGGCTTCCGCGTCACCGTGTTCGACAACCGCGCGGAGCTGGTGACGCCCGAGCGTTTTCCCACGGCGGAAAAGCTGATCTGCGGCGACTTTTCGGACGTCGCGCGGTACGTCGCGGTCGGACCGGACGACTACGTCGTCGTGATGACCAGCGGCCACGCCTTCGATTTTTCGGTGCAGGAGCAGCTTCTGCGCCTCCCCACCGCGTATATCGGCGTCATCGGCTCGCGCGCCAAGACCGCCTCCGTCAACGAGCGGCTGCGCGCGGCGGGTGTGGACGAGGCCGCCATTGCCCGTGTCCACGCCCCGATCGGCACGGCGATCAAGGCGGTGACGCCGGAGGAGATCGCCGTATCCATCGCCGGAGAGATGATCTGCGAGCGGGCGCTGCTGCGGGAGCGCTCCGGCGTTCGAGCGCACGGCTGTCCCATGTGCTGACGCCGCGCCGGAAGACAGGTAAACAGGAGCCGCCGCAAAGCGAACGCTTTGCGGCGGCTCTTTTCGTTTCACTTTTTGACGTAGCTTACATGCAGCAGCTTGTGCGCCTTCTTCTCTCCCATATCCCGCAGCAGATCCGCGGCGACGGGGTTGCGCTCGGCGCGCTTGAAGGGGGCGGAGTGGTCCAGCGCGGTGAGGCCCTCGCCGCGCGCGAGTTTGGTTTCGCGGAAGCCGTGAGGCTGTCCCGCGCCGCCGACGCAGCCGCCCTGACAGGTCATCACTTCGACGAGGTGATAGAACTTCGTGCCCTCGTCGATCTCGCGGAGCAGCGCCCGCGCGTTGGCAAGGCCGTTGACGATGGCGAGCTTGATCTCCTGATCGCCGAGGCGCAGCGTCGCCTCCTTGATCGGCGCGTCGCCGCGCAGGCCCATGAACTCGATCTCGCGCAGGGCATTCTTGCTCTTATCCGGCACGCAATGGCGCACCACGGACTCGGCGACGCCGCCGGTCATGCCGTAGATGACCGCCGCGCCGGAGCCCATGCCGAACGGCAGGTCGGGGGACTCCAGCTCCACCTCGCCCAGCAGGATGCCGGTTTCGCGGATCATGTCGATGATCTCGCGCGTCGTGAGCACGAGGTCCACGTCGGGCATGCCGTCGTGCTTGAACTCCTCGCGCGCCGCCTCCATCTTTTTGGCGGTGCAGGGCATGACGGCGATGTGGAAGGTCCTGCGCCCGTCCTCCGCGTCCTTCGCGGCGTACTTGTCGCGCAGCACGGCGGCGAACATCTCCATGGGGGACTTGCAGGTGGAAACGTTTTTGAGATACTTCGGGTTCTCCAGCTCCAGATACTTGATCCACGCGGGGCAGCAGGAGGTGAACATCGGGAACGGGCCGCCCTTGGCGAGACGCGCCTTGAACTCCTCCGCCTCGGAGATGGTCGTGAGGTCGGCGGCGAAGATCGTGTCGTACACCTCGTCCACGCCCATGAGCTTGAGCGCGGTGACGAGCTTGTCAAGCACGTTCTGCCCCGCGGGGATGCCGAACGCCTCGCCCACGGCGACGCGCACGGCGGGCGCGATCTGGACGACGACGCGCTTTTTCGGGTCGTGGATCGCCGCCCACGCCTTGCCGATCTCGTCCTTGATCGTGATGGCACCGGTGGGGCAGACCGCCGCGCATTGGCCGCAGCTGACGCACTTGGTCTCGCTGAGCTTGCGGTCGAAGGCGGGAGCCACCTGCATCCGCGAGCCGCGGTGAACGAAGTCGATGATGCCCATGCCCTGCATTTCCTCGCACACGCGCACGCAGTCGCCGCAGAGGATGCACTTGTTCGGGTCGCGGACGATCGCGGGGCTGGAGTCGTCGTGCTCGGCGCGCTCGCGGGTGTCCTTGAAGCGGACGCGGCGGACGCCGAACTGCTGCGCCAGCTCCTGCAGCCGGCAGTTGCCGCTCTTGGCGCAGGTGGTGCAGTCGCAGTCGTGGGACGCGAGCATCAGCTCAAGGATCATGCGCCGGTGCTTCAAAAGGCGCATGGAATTGGTCTTGATGACCATGCCGTCGCGCGGCTCGAGCGAACAGGCGGCGTCGATCTTGCCGCGCTCGTCCTCGACGATGCACATGCGGCACGCGCCATAGGTGGAAAGGTCGGAATGATAGCAGAACGTCGGCATCTCGATGCCCGCCTTGCGCACGACGGACAGGACGTTCTTTTCCCCGTCGAAGGCGACGCGCTGGCCGTCGATGATCATAAATCCTTTTGCCATTGCGTTACGCCTCCTCACTGATGGCGCCGAACGGGCAATTGCTCAGGCAGGCGCCGCATTTGATGCATTTGTCGATGTCGATGGTATGGGGCTTGCGCGTTTCGCCGCTGATCGCCTCCATCGGGCAGTTCTTGCGGCACTTGCCGCAGCCCTTGCACTTCGCAGGGTCGATCGTAAGCCCTTTCTTTTTGCCGTTGCAGTGCGGGCAGTGCTTGTCGCGCACATGGGCAAGGTACTCGTCGCGGAAATATTTGAGCGTGCTCTTGACGGGGTTGCACGCAGCCTGGCCGAGGCCGCAGAGCGCCGCCTCGCTGATGGTCTGGGAGAGGTCTTCGAGCAGGTCGAGGTCTTCCATCGTCCCCTCGTTGTTGACGATGCGCGTGAGGATCTCCAGCATGCGCTTCGTGCCCTCGCGGCAGGGAACGCACTTGCCGCAGGATTCGTTCTGCGTGAAGCTCATGAAAAAGCGCGCGGTCTCCACCATGCAGGTGTCCTCGTCCATGACGACGAGACCGCCGGAGCCGATGATCGCGCCGACGCTCTTGAGCGAGGCGAAATCCAGCGGCAGGTCGAGATGCTCCTCGGTGAGACATCCGCCCGCGGGGCCGCCGATCTGCACCGCCTTGAACTTCTTGCCGTCCTTGATGCCGCCGCCGATGTCGAAGATGATCTCGCGCAGCGTCGCGCCCATCGGGACTTCGATGAGGCCTGTGTTGACGACGTTTCCGGTGAGTGCGAACGCCTTGGTGCCGCTGGACTTCTCCGTGCCGAACGAGCGGAACCACTTCGCGCCGTTGCGGATGATGAGCGGGACGTTGGCGTAGGTCTCGACGTTGTTGAGCACCGTCGGCTGCGCCCAAAGGCCGTGCTCGACCGTGCGCGGCGGCTTGACGCGCGGCATGCCGCGCTTGCCCTCGATGGAGGCGGTCAGCGCGCTGCCCTCACCGCAGACGAAGGCGCCCGCGCCGCGGTTGATGTGCAGACGGAAGCTGAAGTCCGTACCCATGATGCGCTCGCCGAGAAGGCCCAGCTCCTCCGCTTTCGCGATCGCGGTGCGCAAACGCTCCACCGCCAGCGGATACTCC
>CAMVGI010000142.1 GCA_947166955.1 uncultured Clostridia bacterium
CCCAACGCCACTACGTCCGTGACCTTGGGCTGCCCCTCCGTTACGGTGCCGGTTTTGTCCAGCGCGACGATCTGCGTCCGGCCCGCGCCCTCCAGCGCGGCGGCGGTCTTGTACAAGACGCCTGTTTTTGCGCCGACGCCGCTGCCGACCATGACTGCGACGGGCGTGGCAAGCCCCAGCGCGCAGGGACAGCTGATGACGAGCACGGAGATCGCGCGCGCGACGGCAAACGAGAAGGGACGTCCCGCGAGCAGCCAGCCGAGCAGCGTCAGCGCGGCAAGCCCCATCACAGACGGCACGAAGATGCCGGAGACCCTGTCCGCGATGCGCGCGAGCGGCGCTTTCGTCGCGGCGGCGTCGGAGACCGTGCGGATGATCTGCGCGAGCGTCGTGTCCTCGCCGACGCGGGTCGCGCGGCACTCGATATAGCCCTGCCGGTTCATCGTCGCAGCGGAGACCGCGTCGCCCTCCGCCTTGTCCACGGGAATGCTCTCGCCGGTCAGGGCGGATTCGTCGATCGCCGTGGCGCCGCGGACGACGACGCCGTCCACGGGGATCTGTTCGCCGGGGCGGACGGCGAACACGTCGCCCGCGCGCACATCTTCAATGCCGACCTCGGTCTCGACGCCGTCTCTTATAAGCCGCGCCGTTTTCGGCGCAAGGCGCATCAATCCCTTGAGCGCGTCGGTCGTGCGGCCCTTCGACATGGCCTCCAGCATCTTGCCGACCGTGATGAGCGTCGGGATCATCGCCGCCGATTCGAAATACAGGTTCATGCCGTACTTCATCACGACGTCGCGCGCACCCTCGCCCTGCGCCAAAATCATCAAAAACAGCTCCGCGAGGGAGTAGGCGAACGACGCGCTCGACCCAAGCGCCACGAGCGTATCCATGTTGGGCGCGCCGTGGAACAGGGAGGAAAAGCCGGAGGTGAAGAATTTGCCGTTGATGATCATCACGACCACGGCGAGCAGCAGTTCGAAAAGCCCCAGAAAGACGAGATTGTCGAAAGCTGCGGGAGCCGGCCAATGCCACATCAGATGCCCCATGGAGAAGTACATCAAGATGAGCAGCACCGGTACGGAGAGCAGCAGCCGCCGCTTGAGCTTCGGCGTTTCGTGATCTTGCAGCGCCGAATCGTCCGCCCACGAGGGAGCGTTTCCCGCCGTTTTCTGCGCCGCGGTCTTCGGCGCGGCGCCGTAGCCCGCCGCCTCCACGGCGCGGACGATCTCGGCGGCGGAGGCGGTGCCCTCCACGCCCATCGAGTTCGTCAAAAGGCTCACGGAGCAGGACGTGACGCCCGGCACGCCATTGACCGCTTTTTCCACACGGCTCGCGCACGCGGCGCAGCTCATGCCGGTCACCTGATATTGTTCCATCGTTTGTTCCCTCGTTACTTCATCAGCTTTTGCAGCGTGTTCATCAGTTCGTCCACCGTCTCGTCGCGGCCCGCGCGGATGTCCTCGGACACGCAGGTGCGGATGTGGCTCGCGAGAAGCGTCGTGCAAAAGCTGTTCAGCGCCGAATTGACCGCAGACGCCTGCGTCAGAATATCGGGGCAGTAGGCGTCCTCGTCCAGCATCCGCTGCAATCCGCGTACCTGCCCCTCGATGCGCCTGAGCCGGTTCATCAGGTCGCGGCGCTCTTTGTCGCCGCGGATCTTTTTTCGCTCCGCGCAGCATTTAGGGCATTGTGTTTCGGGCATTTTCGGTCGCTCCTTTCATACCCCTGCGGGGTATCTTGAGGGCATAATATACCCCTGACGGGTATTTGTCAAGAGGGAAAACGAAAAATCTTGTGTTTATTTGCGGGCGCGGATCAAAAACAGCGGCGTGGAGCCGAAGTTGATCGTTTCCTCCTCCGTCCAGACGCGCTCCCAAATGTGCTCGTCCGTTTCCACGTCAAATCCGATGCCCGCGAGCACGCGCGCGTCCCACGCGGGGCGCGCGAGGCGCGAGAGCGGGACGCGGCGGGCGATGCCCTCCATGACGTCGAAGTTTTCGCCGATCCCCTCGTCGCGGATGCCGCACTCGGCGACGTTTTGCCGATCCTCCTCGTATCCCGCGAGCGCGCTTTCGTCGAAGAGGTAGCGATACCAGTTCGCGTCGAAATTCAGCAGCAGCCCGCCCGCTTTTAGGACGCGGAACCATTCGCGGTAAGCGTCCTCGGGGTGCGGGAGATCCCACGTCAGATTGCGCGTTACGATCACGTCGAAGGTTTCGTCCGCGAAGGTCAGCGCCTCGGCGTTCATCTCAAGGAACTCGATCTCGCCGGCCAGTGCGCCGGCGTTTTTCTTTGCCTCGGCGAGCATGTTGGGCGTGAGGTCAACGGCGGTCACGCGATACCCCGCCTCGGTCAGAATGATGGCGAAGAAGCCCGGTCCTGTGCCGACCTCCAGCACGCGCAGCTCCCACGGATTCCTGTCGGGAAAGCGCGCGGAGATCTGCTCACGGAGCACGTCTTGCCAACGCGCGCGGCTTTGCGAGGACAGCTCCGCCTGGTTGATCTCGGAATACGTGGGCGCGCGCTGCGTCCAATAGGCTTTGTTTTCAGAGAGTATGTCCTGTTTCGACGCCATAAGCAACCATAGGCCCTTTCTCGATGATACCCAGCGACGAGCACTGGTACAGCAGTACGCCGTCCGTGTCCGCCACCGCGGTGTGGAGCGTCTTCCCGAAGTAATCGCGGATAACGCCGAAGCACTCGCCTTTTTTGAATCTTTCGCCGACGCGCTTTTCGGGATACCAGCAGCCCGTGCAGGGTGCGACGTCGTCGTATTCCAGCAGTTCCGTCTTGGGATACGTTTGATATTCCCCGGGCAGCACGCCGAGCATACGCAGGATGTTCCGCACGTCCGCCTTGTCCGCAGAGAAGGACGTGGGGAACGTGCAGCTCCGTTCCCTCGACGTGGATGTGGTCCTTGATGGCCTTTCCGGGGACAAGCTCGTGTCCCGCAATCATTTTCGGCATGGAAGGCACCTCATTTCTTCGCCCAGAACAAAAAGAGTGGGGCGTCGCTCAAGTCGTTTTGCCGCAGGATGCGCGTGCCTGCGCCCTCGTCCGCGCCGCACGCGGAGAAACCAGCGGCTTCGGCAAGCGAAAAGTCCCACGCGGGGCGGCGGTGCAGGCTTGCGGGCATGGCGAGCGTGATCTCGTCGCTCGCGCGCTGCAGGTCCGGCGTGACGCCGATGTGGCCGTAGACGTCCCCGGGCTTGACCTGCGAGGCGCTCTGGTTGTGATGGCGGCCGCTGACGGCGTCTCGCAGTTCGTTTTGACGGACGGCGCTGAAATCACGGGTGCGCACCGTCCAGTAATCTCGCACCCTTTGGGTGATGTTCGTATCCATATCATTCAAATCTCCATGACGGAGTCGATCAGGCTGCGCGTATATTCCTCTTGCGGCGCGTCGATGATCCGCAGCGTTTCGCCCTCCTCCACGACCGCGCCGCCGCGCAGAACCATGACGCGGTCGCACAGACAGCTCACGACCGCGAGGTCGTGCGAGACGAACACGGCGGACATCTCGCGCTCGCGGCAGATGCCCGCGAGCAGGCGCAAGATCTGCGCCTGCGAGTTCACGTCCAGCGCGCTCGTGACCTCGTCGCAGAGCAATATTTCGGGTCTTACCGAGATCGCGCGGGCGATGGCGAAGCGCTGGCACTGCCCGCCGCTGAGCCGGCGGGGGAGCCGATCCATCAGCTCGGGGGAAAGCCCCACCGACGCGCACAGCGCCGCGCGGTCAAAGTCCGCCTTGCCGCAGAGACTGCGGACGGTCTCGCCAATGGAGTCGGCGATCGTGCGGCGCGGATGGAAGGACGCGGACGCGTCCTGAAAGATCATCTGCATGGCGCGGTAGTCGTCCTTTGTGCGGCGCGTGGAAAGCGCCCTGCCGTGGAGCAGTATTTCGCCCGAGGACGGCGCTTCCAGACCGGAGAGCAGCTTCAAAAGCGTCGCCTTGCCGCTGCCGCTTTCGCCGACCACGCCCAAGATCTCGCCTTTCTCCAGCCGGATATCCACGTCCTTGAGCGCGTCGGCGCCGTCTCGGGAGCCGGCGTAGCGCTTGGCGAGGCGTTTTCCTTCCAGAACGGTCATAGCGCCGTCACCTCCTCACAGCAGGCGGCAAAGTGGTTTTCGCCGACCTGCCGCAGCTCATAGCGCTTTTCGCCGCAGGCCCTCACGGCATGGGGACAGCGGTCGCGAAATTCGCAGCCGACCTCCGCGGGTCCGGTGAGCGGCGGCTGCCCCGCCAGCCCTTCCGGCATCCGTGCGCCCAGCGTCGGGACCGCCGCCATGAGGCTTTTCGTGTAAGGGTGCCGCGGGTGGTTCAAGACCTCCGAAACGTCGCCGAGTTCCACGAGCCGCCCCGCGTACATTACGCCGACGCGGTCCGCGAGGAAACGCGCGAGTGCGACGTTGTGCGTGACGATGAACTGCGTGACGCCGCTGTCGTCGCGTAGTTTTTTCAGTTCCTTTGCCACCTGAAGCTGAATGGTCGCGTCGAGCGCGCTCGTCGGCTCGTCGCCGAGCAGAATGTCCTGTCCCAAGAGCATCGCGAGCGAGAGCGCCATGCGTTGGTTCATGCCGCCGCTGAGCGCGTAGGGGCACTCGCGCAGGAGTTTCGCGCCGTCCTGCAGTTCAAGCTTTGCGAGCGCGTCCGCCGCCTGCCGCTCGAACGCGGCGGCGTTATATTTCCCGTGGCTTTTGAGCGTTTCGATGAACTGCGCGCGATACGTGCGGATAGGATTGAACGCCGCGCCGGGATTCTGAAAGACCATGCCCATCGTCTCGCG
>CAMVGI010000143.1 GCA_947166955.1 uncultured Clostridia bacterium
GATTCTCCGCGTGAAACGGGCAGCAGCATTTCATGTCGCGCTCGTCATAGTCCTGGATGTCAAGCTCCTCCACGATCACACGGGCGTTTTCGTCGCCGAGTTTTTCTTTCGCCTGCATGATCGCGTCTCTGTCAATCTGCAAGGCGACCACCTCCTTTTTGCCCTAAAGCAGCTCTTCGTACTCGCACTCTCCGCTCGTGTCGCACAGATGCTTGCAGTACCAGAAGTCCAGCGTCGGAAGCCAATCATCCGTTTTTGTGATGGCCTCGATCTGCCGCGCCGCCCACTCCTCGACCTCGTGCAGCCGCTTTTCTTTGAACGGTTCACAAATCCAAACGCCGTTTCGGAAGCAGTTGAACTCCAAATAGTCCGGGTAAAACCCGTGTATCTGGTGTACGGCTTCCGCGTAAATGTAGAGCTGGCGCAGGTATTGATCCAGCTCCACATCCGATACGGTCGGCTTGGCGCGATTGCTGCGCGGCTTGAGCGCGCGGGATTTGTGGTCGGTCAGGTATTTCGTTCCCGTTCTGTCATCTGAGAGAAGGTCGAGAAATCCGACGAACGGATGACCGGCGAACTGAAAGGCATCTCGTCCTCAACCTTGAGGATCTTCCGAGCGGGAGGGAGCGGCAGCGTTTTGAGGTACTGCCGGCCCTGCTCGAAGTACGAGTCGTAGATCTTTTGGCTCGGCGGAACCGCCGACACCTCAGAAGAAAAGTGCATGAGGTAATACGCCGCAAGATCGCCTTTTTTCAGCTCGCCGGTGAAGTACATGCGCAGGATGTCGTGCATGTACTTCCCGTACTGTGCGAAGAACTTGGATTGCGTTTCGACGTTGTAGATGTACTTTTGCAGCCAACAGTAGGGGCAATCCTCAAACAGAGAGATGCGCGAATAGCTCCACTCCATCGGCGCGATCAAAAGGTCGTAACGCATAGCGCCTCCTTAGAACGGCAGATCTTCGTCATCGCCGTCGCCGTCGCTTTCGGCGGGCGCTTCTTTCTTCTTCGAGGAGGTTTTGCCGGACTTCTTAGTCTTGGGCTTCTGCTCTTCCTCATCGGCATCATCATAGCTACTTCCGCTGCCATCGCCATCGTTCTTTCCGCCGCCGAACTCGGCGTCATCCGCCTTGATCTCCCACGCGCGGCGCTTGTTGCCTTCCTTGTCCTCATAGTCGCGGCTCTGGAGTGAGCCGGTGATGATGATGAAGCTGCCTTTGGAAAAATACTTCGACACGAACTCCGCGCGCTGCTCCCAGAGCACAACGTCGATGAAGTCCGTCTCGTCCTTGGTGAAGGGGCGCTTGACGGCGACGTTGATGTTGCACACCGCCTTGCCGCTTTGCGTATGGCGCAGCTCAGGATCGCGGGTCAAACGTCCGGAAATTTCGATTTTGTTCATTCTTCGTTACCTCCGATAAATTTCTTAACGGCCTCGAAAACTTCGGTCGCCGTCTTCATGTCCTTCAGATTGCGGTAGTCGCCGCTGGGCTTGCCCTTGGCGTCCTTGACGTACTTTCGGATCACATCGGCAAGGTCGCCGCGCGCCTTTTTCAGAGCATCATCATCCGTGATGGTCTGGAAATATTCGGAAACGACTCTGCCGATCTCCTCGATCATACCGTCGACGAGCTTCTTTTCCTCCTGCTGCGCCGCTTCCTGCTTCTTGGAACGCCAGTTGTCGGGATCGTCATCGGGCGTCGCAATCTGAAAGAACTTAAGCAGGAAATAACGGTTGAGATAACTCAGACCGGAGCCGACCGCCTGCGATGCGTCGCTCTGCTGACCAACCAGCGTCCACGGCACTTCGAGCGTATCGGTGTGGTTGTCGAGGTTCACCCATGTAAAGGTCATGTCGGCGTTGATCAATACCTCGTTGACCTTCTCCTCGACGGAGCCGCCGCCCTTGACACCCTTGACCTTCGTATAGGAGTACGGAGTAACGCCCATCGTCTGCGGGACAATGCCGGGATAGAGCAGGACATGGTACTTATCCATGCCAGCCGTCACCTTCGCAAGGATCTCATCCTCGGAAACGTATTTGTAGTTGTATCCGCTCTTGTTCTTGCGGATAACCTCGACCATCTTGCGGATGCCGGCGAGCTTCTGATAAATGCTCATTTCCTCAATGGTCAGTTCCTTCTTTTCGGTTGTCATATAACCCTCCTTATAAATTAGTGTCGTGCAATGCTAATCATCAAGCGCGCGCAGCACAAAGCAGGCGTCGCAGTAGCACTTTTTCTCGCTCTCGATGAGGACGTAATCGCCCGTAACAGCTTCGCCGCAGCCGTCACATACGATCGTCCGCGTATAAGCGCCGCCGCAGTGAGGACAACAAGTGGTCGTTTCGTACGGAGGCGACTTGAAACCGTGGCGCTCCACAACAATCTGCGGCTCATCGAACAGCTCGCCGCACTCCAAACAGATGTACGGCTGGATCATGTCTTGACCACTTTCCAGACGGTCGTATTGCGCTCGGTCGTCGGACTGCGGCGCTTACCGACCTCCTTGACGATGCCGTCATCGCGCATCTCCGTAAGGCGGGGCTTGACATAGTTGCGATCGGTGGAGGGAATCGTGCCGTTCTTGCACAGAACATCGGTGATCTCCTCGGCCGTCATGCCGTCCGGATTGCCGCACTTCATCACGGAGAGAATCTTGGACTTTCTGTTTTCACGCTCCGGCTTGATTGCGTCGAACGCTTCGCGCCGGTTTTTGAGGGAAATGCTCAAGTCGTGTCACTCCTTTCAATTACGCATATTCCTGTTTGCTGCGCGGTGATCGTCGGACAGATCGTTCCGCCCTCCTGGACTCTGCCGCGCCGCGTCTTACTGTTCGGGTAGGACAGATCCACAGCCCCCCCCCACAGCGCACTCGATGAAACCTTGCTTCGTTGCTTGCTTGATCTTTATGGTGTCAATTCCGCATCACTCCTCCAAAACTCGAAGTGGATCTTTGTAGTCTCTCGCCGTAACAGCGGGTGAAAACCCTTTATCGTACACGCGCGGTTTGCCCTCGCGCGACATCTGTTTGACGTCCAGTATCGTCACGCTTCGGCACGCTGTACCATCCGGTCTTCGCACCCCCCCCGCCTGCCTCAGCTTTGAGCGCGCGGGAGATGCCGCTTCCGTCGTAGATGCGGTTGGCATCACCGTTGTAGTTGTTGATGTAACCGAGCTGTCGCAGCTCCACGTCTTCCGTCGGCTCTCCGGTCTGCTTTTCGCCGTTCATCGGATCAAAGCGCGTCAGCGCAGCCTCGAAAGCGCCGATGCCGGAGAAGAACGAGCCGACCACCATATCGTCGAACAGATACGGCATGGCGTCGTAGAGGTTTTCCATGATGTGTTCGAGCACATCGACCACAATACTGTTGCCGGCCTGCTTATAGAGCTGCGAGCCGCACTTATCGTTGCCGTTGTAGATTTTTTCGTTCATCGCTTTCCTCGCTCTGTCGAACTGGTCGTCACAGAAGCCCATCAAGCGCCAGCACTCGCGCTGCGTCAGCTTGCGCACGCGAAAACCCGGACGAAAAGCGATCGGCGTCTGTCCGCCGCCCATTCCTGCGGCGCTATTGACACACGGACAAATGCCATCGCTGCGAGGTTTTTGGTGTGCCTGAAGTCCGCCCAACATCGTAATATCATCGCTCACGCTATCTTTCACTCCTTCACTCTTGCTGAAAATCAGCACATTGTCTTTCTGCACGCACGTTATGGTATTCGTGCAAAGGTCTGGTCGTGGTTCGAGGTGTTGTACGATACCCCCCCCCACTGTCATACCGACCGCGTATCGCCGCCGGATAGATCATTTTGTTCGGCATTATCTTGTTCCCATTCCGCGACCAGCGGCGCTACCTGCGCGCGGATCGCATACGAAATCGGTTCTGAGAAAAACTCAAGGTGTTCGCGACGCCCCCCCCATGCAGGTTGTAGGCACGGTCAATGGGCTGTGCGATGCACGCAATCGCTTTCTTTCCCATCTGTTTCAATCACTCCTGTCATCTGCTGATTTCCGAATCCCTTATAATCTCTCGCGAGGAGAGCCAAGGATACATCAGAGTATCCTTCAAACCGCTCGCCCTTCTTGCTGAGCTTTGCGCCCGTCTTCGACGGAGAGCAAATCCCATGTGTGGCGGTCGGTCGATCCGCGTCCACCTGTGCGGACGGCGTGACTGATGTTACGGGACGGGGGGGGCGAAATCGGACGATTCGATCATCTCAGCGACCTTTTCGTCGGAGAGATAATACTTTTCATCAACGTCGTCCTCCAGCATTTCGCTCAAAGTCGCTTTGAGCGGGACAGGATCGGGGAACTTGAATTTGCCGTTGTCCAGATCCTTTCTGACAATGACGCAGTAAACGCGCTCACGATTCTGCGGGATGCCGTAGTGCTTCGCGTTGAGAACACGCCAGTAGACGTTATAGCCGTACTCTTCCAGCTCGCGCACGAACATGTTGAACGTGTCGCGGAAGCGGGAGCCGGTGATGTTCTTGACGTTCTCATAGATCGCGAAGCGCGGCTTTTTCTCGCGCAGGAACCGGAGCCATTCCACCAAGAGAGAAGAGCGGGTTTTCTCGATGTCGGTCGAGCCGCACTTCGGGCATTTGTCGCGCTTGGTGTAGTGAGCTTCTAACGGGTTATAGGTGTGACCGCAGGTTTTACAAGTCCACGCAGCCCCCCCCTGTTTGCCCGCGATAGAGAAGTCCTGA
>CAMVGI010000144.1 GCA_947166955.1 uncultured Clostridia bacterium
CTACCTCAAAACCGGCGTGTGGGAGACGTGGAAGGCGCGTATCCCGTGGCTTTTGCTGCTGATGGTTTCCGCAACCTTTACGGGGCAGATCATCGCGGGCTTTGAAAGCGCGCTTGCCGCCGTCGCCATCCTCACGGCGTATATCCCGATGCTGATGGACACCGGCGGCAATTGCGGCGGACAGGCGAGCGTCACGGTCATCCGCGGCATTTCGCTCGACGAGATCGAGTTCTCCGACCTGCCGGCGGTCATTTGGAAGGAGATCCGCGTGGGCGTGATCTGCGGCGCGACGCTTTCCTGCGCGAACTTCCTCAAGATCATGTTCATCGACCGCCTTGTGTTCCACAACCCCATTACGATCACGATCGCGGCGGTGATCTGCGTGACGATGCTGCTCACCGTCGTGTGCGCGAAGATCATCGGCTGCGTGCTGCCGCTTTTGGCAAAGAAGATGGGCTTCGACCCGGCGGTCATGTCTTCGCCGTTCATCACGACGCTGGTGGACGCGGTCTCGCTGCTGATCTATTTTAACTTTGCCCGGACTATGCTCGGAATTTAGGAGGAGCGTCTGCCATGATCCCGACTTCCACCGTTGTTTGGCTCTGCGTTACGGCGCTGTTTGCCCTCGCGCTGCCCATCGGGCTTCTGATTTGGTGGCGCAAAACGCGAAAGGCGAAGTTGACGCCGTTTTTTGTCGGCGCGCTCGTGTTTGCCGTGTTTGCACTGGTGCTGGAGCCGCTGCTGCACCGCGCGGCGTTGCTCGGCGACAACCCCGTTTCCCACGCGATCAACGGCAATACGTGGCTCTATGTGCTCTACGGCGCGCTCGCCGCGGGCGTATTCGAGGAAACGGGGCGCTATGTCGCGTTCCGCTGGCTGCTGAGCAAAAAGCGCTTCCCCGAGCGCGATACGGCGGTGACCTACGGTATCGGACACGGCGGAATCGAGTCGATCCTGCTTGCCGGCGTCACGTTCGCGCTTTACGCGTCGCTCGCGCTGATGCAGCGCTCCGGCGACTTTGCCTCCGCGCTCGCGCTCGCGAAGGGAGACGCCGCGGCGCTGGCGCAGCTTTTGGGGCAGGCCGCGCAGTTCACCCCCGGCTTTTGCCTGCTGACGATGCTGGAGCGCGTGTCGGCGATGCTGCTGCACATCTCACTTTCCGTTTACGTGTTCCTTGCCGCGCGCGACCGCACGCAGCGGTCGTATTTCCCGTTCGCCGTCGCGCTCCACGCGATCGCGGACGCTCCCACGGCGCTCTACCAGCGCGGGATGCTGCCGATGTGGGCGGTGGAACTGTGGAGCATCGTATTTGCGCTTTACGCGCTGCGTTCGGCGCGTAAATGCTATCTCGAAGAAATAGACCCATAGGAAAGAAGGAAATCACTATGTCTTATGTTGTGGTGGCCGGCGGCGTGAACGTCGACATCGGCGCGCAGTCGTTCCAGAAGCTGCGGGCGAAGGATTCCAACCCCGGACGCGTGCATACGAGCGTCGGCGGCGTGGGACGCAACATCGCGCACAATCTGCGTTTGCGCCGCGCGGAGGCCGCGCTTTTGCCGGCGCTCGGCGGCGACGGTTATGCCCGCTCGATGCGGGAGGCCGGCAAATGGCTCGGCGTGGGGCTCAGCCACGCGCTGCGCGTGGAGGACGCGATGACCTCGACCTACGTTTATATCAGCGACGAGCGCGGCGATATGGCGCTTGCCGTGGCGGATATGGCGATCTGCGAAAAGCTGACGCCGGCGTATTTTGAGGAGAACCTTTCCCTGCTCAACGGCGCGGCTCTGGTCGTGGCGGACACGAATCTGCCCGAGGCTTCGCTTGCTTATCTCGCGGAAAATCTGACCGTGCCGCTGTTTGTCGATCCCGTGTCCGTGACGAAGGCGGAGAAGCTGCGCGGCATCCTGCCGCATATCCACACGCTCAAGCCGAACGCGCTGGAGGCGGAGCTGCTCTCCGGCGTGCCGGTCGTCGACCGCAACAGCGCGCGCCGCGCGACGCGGAAGCTGATCGACCTCGGTGTGAAGCAGGTGTTCCTCTCCCTCGGCAAAGAGGGCTTCCTTGCCGCCGCGGAGGACGAAACGGTCTGGCAGCCGGCGCCCGAAGCGGAGCTGGTCAACACCACCGGCGCGGGTGACGCGCTGATGGCGGCGATCGCGTGGTCGTGGCTGCGCGGCGAGAACCTTTCCAAGACGGCGGCGTTCGGCGCGGCGGCCGCGGCGATCACCATCGAGTGCGAGGAGACCATCAACCCCGCGCTTTCGGCGGACGCGGTGCTCCGCCGCGCGCAGTAGAACGGAGATGCCGGAACTGCAACGTCCCTATCCGCGCGTCCTGACGGACGGCGCGGCGTCCTACGGCGGCAGCCAGGACTGGTTCGCGGACAAAAACTTCCGCGCATGCGGCTGCGGCGTCGTTGCCTGCGCGGATACGATCCTCTATCTGACGGGCAAAGATAGACTTATCTTAGTCGATTATTTACGATATGTCGATAGCTTGCGCAGGCATTTCCCGCTCATTCCCGGACGCGGCATCGACGGCGTACGCCTCGCCGTTGGCATGAACGCCTGCCTGCGGGAGAAGGGGCTTGCGCTGCGCGCCGGTTGGAGCGCCTCGGGACGACGGTTTTGGCCGCGGCTTTCGGAGATGCTTGCGGACGATCTGCCGGCGATCCTTGCCGTGGGGCCGAATTTTCCCCGCATCTGGGGCAAAGAGCGCCTGCCGCTCTACTGTCGGACGGAGCAGGGCGGCTATGCCGAGGCAGAGCAAGCAAGGGCGCACTTTCTGACCGCGACGGGGCTGGACGGCGAATGGCTGCGCGTGTCCTCGTGGGGGCGCGAGCTGTACATCGGACGCGCGGACTACGAGCGCTATATGCGCGAAACGAGCGCACCGCTGCTGACAAATCTGCTGTATTTGCGCAGAATGGAATAAAAAAACGGGCTGTTCTTTCCGAACAGCCTGTTTTTTTGCAGGCAAGGTCAAGTCTCACCGATGCGCGTGTTCCCATGCCGATTGCTCCGGCGTCATGCCGAAAAAACGCATTTCGACGTAGCCGTCCTGATCGCCCCAGGTCGGGTCGATGTGATAAACGATTCCGTCGAGCTTTGCGACGGTCCAGATGTGCGTGTCGTTCGAAAGCGCGTAGCAGTCGATGCCCTCCAGCTTCAAAAAGAGGTTGTACGCCCCCGTGTAGCCGTCGCAGACGGCGCTGCCGTTTACCAGTGCGGCGTAGGCGAGATGGCTGATCGAACGGTCGTTGTCGGCGCCGCTGTGATCGTAGGTGCAGTTATTGCACAGCCAGCGGTAATAGACCTGTGCGATCTCGTATTCGTTCATCTGCGGCGTAAGCTGACCGGAGCGCCAAAGCTCGTCGTGTACGGAAAGGGCCGCCGCCATGGTTTGCTCGCGGTACTGAGCGAGCGTTTCTCCCTCGCAGGCGGTGGCGGAGAATTTCAACGTTGCAAGACCGGTTCCGCTCGACACCTGCACGGAGACGGAGTTGTACATCTGCTCACAGTACTGCTTCATGCAGTCGATAAAGCGGCGGGCGATGCCGGAGACCGCCGAATCGGAATAGGAACCCTGATAGCGCACGCTGATGACGGTTTCGTTGCGAACCAGCATATCGCGCACCAACGCGTCCACGGTTTCGGCGTCGGCGTGGGAAAGCTCCGCGGGAACGGACGACGGCGCGTCGATAAGGCTCGCGAGCGTCCGATCGGCACTTTGGGCGGATGGGAGGTTCCAATCCAGCACGATGCGCAGCGACGGGTCGACGATGCGCGTAACCACGGCGGCAACCTCGGCGCGGGTGGTGGTCTTGTCCGGCCAATAGTTGCCGGTATCGTCCATACCGGCGAGCAGGCCCTGACGGTACATCCAAAGGATCTGGGACTGATAGGGCGTTTGCTCGTTTACGTCGGCGATATAGCGCCCCGAGGCGACGCCCTCGGTCACGAGCGCGTCGTTCAGCCCGTCGTAACACTCCTCCGGCAGCGAGAGCGAGAAGATCGCCGCAAGCTGGCTGCGCGTCGCGGGATTCTCCCAGCCGACCACGGATTCGTCGAGGATGCCCTTTTCGTTGAGATAGAGGAGGTACGGCCCGTACCACAGCGGTTCATCTTCCTCCGCCGCCGGAATGGTATCGCCCGTATAGGCGGCGTGGAGACGCGCGGAGAGCGTCAGCAGCTCCGCGACCGTGATCTCTGCGTTGGGCGCGAAGCCGTCGCCGCGACCGTTGAACAGACCGTACTCGTAGCCGGAGACGACGGAGCTGAAATACCAGCTCGTCGGGTCCGCGTCGATGAACTGCCCCTCATAGACGCGCGCGCGTTCCAGCAGCGGCGCGCGCGCTTCGACCTCCGCCGCCTGCGCGCCGACCGACAGCAGCAGCGCAAGCGGCAGCAGCAGCGCGAGGAGATGCGACCGAAAGCTCTTTTTCATCGGAGATCCCTTCTTTCGTATCTTCGGTATAATAACTCATTCCATCTTGTCCCAGAGCGTTATGGTACAAGAATGTCCTGCTCCGACGCGCGGATGGGAAGCGTATAGGGGTTGAGCGCCTCGTTGACAAGCGCAAGCGTCTTTTCCGGATCGAGCGCGTAGACGGATTCGCGGCGGTAGCAGGCCGCGCCGTCGCCGGGCAGCGTGTGGAAGCGGATGTTTTCCGCGC
>CAMVGI010000145.1 GCA_947166955.1 uncultured Clostridia bacterium
GCGTTCAGCGAGCCGAAATTTCGCACGTGCTCGATACCGGCCTCGCTGACCGAGCGGCGCCCGTAGATCTTTCTGTCCTCGCCGATGGGGCACACCGCCGTGCAGCGCCCGCAGGGATAGCGGAACTCGCCCTTGAGTTCCTGATGATAGCGCGCGCATTTGTGCTTGTCCATGTCTGCCGCGACGCGGTCGTCGCGCGGCGTGAACGCCTGGATCGGGCAGTTTTTGACGCACTGGCCGCAGCGGATGCAGATATCCTTTTCGATCATCTTGTCGGGCGCGAACTCCGCATCCGTGATGACGCTGACGAGCCGGATGCGCGGCCCGTATTCCTTCGTCAAAAGCGCGTGGTTCATGCCGATGGTACCAAGCCCCGCGTAGTAGCCGGCGATGACGTGGGAAAACGGCGCCTCCGGCTTTTTGACGAGCACGGAGATGTCCCCGTAGCAGTCGCGCGGGAAGAAATGCGCGCGGAAACCCTGCGTGTTGAGGAGATTCGCCATGCGGTAGCCGATCTCATCGAGCATCCGGTTGGTCGTGTTGTAGAGCTCGGAGTAGAGCACCGACGGTGTGGTCTCGATCATGGACGGGAAGATCTGCACCGCCATCACGATGACCGTCCTCGCCCACGGCCAGATGCTCTGCGGGTAATATTCCGGCAGCGTGTAGCGGTATTCCGCCCAGCGCTTGACGTTCGCAAAGCCGATGAGGTTGACGCCGAGCTTCTTTGCCTCGCGCTTGAGGCGCTGCTTGAGGCGGGCGCGGTCAGTGGCGGTCGTCTCCATTTTACAGTCCTCCGAGCGCCTCGTCAAGCTGCGCGATGATGTCGTCGATCCCGATGGAGAAGCGAAGCTGCCCGAGCGAAATGCCCGCCTTGTCAAGCTCCTCCTTGCTGTACGCGCGGTGGGAGGTCTTGGCGGGATAGGATACGGAGGTCGCCGTTCCGGCGAGGCTCGGCACGTACTTGATGAAGCCGAGGTGGTCGACCACATAGGTCGCAGCCTCCACGCCGCCGCGGATATCCGCGCTCAGCATGCCGCCGTACAGGCCGTTTCGGAACAGGCGGGACGCGACCTCGTGGTCGCAGTTCGACGCGAGTCCCGGATAGTACACCCGCTCGACGGCGGGGTGTTTTTCCAGCAGCTCCGCAATGAGCAGCGCGTTTTGCGATTGCTTCGTCACGCGCAGGTCGAGCGTGCGCAGGCTGCGCGCAAGCAGCCAGCTCTCCGCCGCGCCGAGCGTCGCGCCGTAAAGCGTCAGCTTCTTTCCGATGCGCGCGATCTGCTCCTTCGAGCCGGTCGCCGCGCCGCCGACGAGGTCGCTGTGGCCGCCGAGGTATTTCGTCGCGCTGTAGAGCGCAAGGTCCGCGCCGAGCGCGATCGGCTGCGCCACGATGGGCGAGGCGAAGGTGTTGTCCACGAAAAACGCCGCGCCGTGACGGTGCGCGATCTCGGCAATGGCGGGGATATCCGGCACCGCGAGCAACGGATTGCTGATGGTCTCCGTATAGACGAGCTTCGTGTTCGGGCGGATCGACTTCTCAACGTTCGCGAGGTCGGAAAAGTCCGTGAACGTTACCTCGACGCCGAAGCGCTTGAGTTCGTTTTCGAGATAGTCGCGCACGCCGCCGTACAAAACGGGCGAGGAAACGATGTGGTCCCCCGCGCCGACCGCGCTGATGATGCTCAAAATGATGGCGGCCATGCCGGAGGAAAAGACCAGCCCCGCCTCCGCGCCGTCCGCGCGCGCGAGCGCGCTCGCCGCCGCGTCGCTGTTGGGGTGCTTCATGCGGGCATAGACGTAGCCGTCCGCTTCGCCCTCGTAGATGTCGTCGACGCTTTTGACGTCGTCGAAGGCGAACACGCTCGTCATGTAGACGGGCTGCACCTCCGGAACGGAATGATATTGGCGCAGCGCCTTTTCCGCCTGCCCGTCTCCCGCGTGCGCAAGGGCCGTGGAAATGCTTTCGCTCATGAGGTTGTTCATTGATTTGTACGGCTCCATCGTCCTGAACTTCGGCATCCCCGAGGTGCGCGAGCGCGCAGCGGGTCAGTATTTCGCAGCCGACGTCGATGGCGTCGTCGTCGATCACAATGTCGGCGCTGTGCAGCGGCACCGACGTGTCGCTCCGGCCCTCGCGCGCCGTTCCCACGTGGATGAAGCAGCCGGGAACGCGCTCGGCGAAGGCCGCGAAGTCGTCGCCGCCGAAGCCGAGCGGCACGGATCGCTTCAGAATCCTCTCCGCGCTTCCCACGGTGTCCAGCGCAGCGGCGTACATGGTTTCATAGGCGCGCGCGTCGTTGACGAGGCAGGGCGTGTTCTGCTCGAACTCGGTCTCGGCCCTCACGCCGTACAGCGCTGCCGTGCGCTGAATGGCATCCTCTGCGGCGGCGAGCAGCGTTTGGCGCGACGCCGCGGACAGGGCGCGGGCTGTGCCCTCGAGCTCCGCGTAGTCCGCGATGATGTTCCAGGTGTTTCCCGCGCTGATCCGGCCGACGCCGAGCAGCACGTTTTCCATGGGATTGAGCCGGCCGGGCAGTTCGCGCAGACGCAGCGCGATATCCGCCGCCGCAAGCAATGCGTCGCTGCCGAGGTGCGGCTTTGCGATGTGCGCCCCTTTGCCGCGCAGACGGACGAGCATATGGTCGCAGGAGGCGGCGTCCATTCCGTCCGTCAGAAGGACCGAGCCGAGCGGCGCGTCCGGCGTGACGTGGAAGCCGTAGATGCGCTCGACGCCGTCCGTCGCGCCCTCGGATAGAAAGTATTGCGAGCCGTGCCCCAGCTCCTCCGCCTGCTGGAAGACAAAGCGCACGTTCCCGTGTAGTCTTTCCCGATACGCCGTCAGCAGCCGGGCGGCGCCGAGCAGCGCCGTCGTGTGGACGTCGTGCCCGCAGGCGTGCATGACGCCCTTTTCCTCGGAGGGGAACGGAAAGCGGCTTTCCTCCGTCAGCGGGAGCGCGTCGATGTCGGCGCGCAGAATGATCGTCGGCCCGGGGAACGCGCCGCGCAGCTCGGCGAGCGTTCCCGTATCGCCGACCGCGCGCCAGTTAAGCCCAAGCCTTGCGAGCTCTTCGCGGATCCTCTGCGCGGTCCGATACTCCTTCCCGCTCGTCTCCGGGTGGCGGTGGAGGTCATGCCGGAGCTCGTAAAGCTCGCCGCGGATGGCGGCGAAGTCCTCCCGGATCGTATCGTAAACTGCCGTGGGCGCCATCAGTGCGTGCTCCTTTTCGCGATAAAGTTTCCGATGATCTGCAGCACGCAGACAAAGGCGATGAGCAGAAGCGTCGTGATCCAGGTGATGTCCGTCATGTAACGGTTGTGGCCGTAGCGGATGGCGAAGTCGCCGAGACCGCCCGCGCCGACCGCGCCCGCCATCGCCGTGAGGCCCAGCAGGTTGATCGCCGTGATGGTCGTCGCGCGCGACAGCGCGGGGACGCCCTCGCGGAGATAGACCTTGAAGATGATGGACGCGGGAGGCATGCCCATCGCCTCCGCCGCCTCGACCACGCCGCCGTCCACCTGCGCGAGCGCGGCCTCGACCTGACGGGCGAAGAACGGCACGGTGCCGATGACAAGCGGAACAATGGCGCCCTTGACGCCGATGCTCGTGTGGACGATGGCGCGCGTGAGCGGCAGAAGCAGCGAGATCAGAATGACGAACGGAATGGAGCGGAACGCGTTGATCACCTTGTCGATGACCTGAAATACGGCGTTTCTCTCCAGAATGCCGCCGCGGCGCGTCACAATGAGCAGCACGCCGAGGACGAGGCCGAGCAGGAAGACGAAGACGCCGGAGACGGCGAGCATTTTCAGCGTATCCACGATGGATTTCAAAAACTCCGGCACACGCACGACCAGATTGGGAAGAAGCCGTTCAAGCAGCCCTTGCATCCTTGATCACCTCCACGGAAATATCCTGCGCGCGCAGGTAGTCGAGCGCGGCGGAAACGTTTGCCTCCTCGCCGCTGAAAATGCCGACCGTTCCGCCGAGCGGCGCGCCGGAGATGATCTCCAGATCGCCGAAGAGAATGTTGCACACAACGTCGTATTTTCGCGAGACCGTGGAAATGAGCGGCTCGGAGACGGTCGAGCTTTGGAAGCGCATCATCACGAGCACCTCGCTCGGCTTGAGGTCGACGATGGGGTCGTTGTCCTCGACGAGCCGGTAGATTTCGGAGAGGTTTGACGTCGTGTTGATGAAGTCCTTTGTGATCTGCTCTCGCGGTGCGGCGAACACAGAGAAGACGTCGCCCTCCTCCACGACCTGACCGTTCTCCATGACGGCGACGCGGTCGCAGATGCGCTTGATGACGTTCATCTCGTGCGTGATGACGACGACGGTGATGCCAAGCTCCTGATTGAGGCGGCGCAGCAGGGAGAGGATCGAGCGCGTCGTCTGCGGGTCGAGGGCGCTGGTCGCCTCGTCGCACAGCAGCACCTTCGGGTCGCTTGCGAGCGCGCGCGCAATGGCGACGCGCTGCTTCTGCCCGCCAGAGAGCTGGGAGGGATAGGACTGCGCGCGGTCGCTGAGGTCGACGTACTCCAGCAGCTTTGCGACCTTTTCATCGATCTGCGCTTTAGAAAGCCCCGAGCCGTGCAGCGCAAGCGCGATGTTGTCGAACGCCGTGCGCGAGGGCGTAAACGAGATCGAGATACGGTACACGAACAAC
>CAMVGI010000146.1 GCA_947166955.1 uncultured Clostridia bacterium
TAGAAAATGGGAAAGTAGAAGAACAGAAGCGTCAGGGCCAGGATCAGCTTTCCGCCCACGCCGCGCTTTTTCGTTTCGTTCATGGCGCGCTCACTCCTTTCCGCCCGGAACGGCGGAGACGTCCGCCTTGCGGGTGAGGTACATCGAGAGCATGATGATGATCGCCATGATCATCGAGATCGCGCTGCCGAAGTTCCAGTCGCCGGAGGTGAGGAACTGCGACTCGATCACGTTGCCGACGAGGACGTACTGGCCGCCGCCGAGCAGCTGCGGGATAAAGAAGCTGGACACCGCGGGCAGGAACACCAGCGTGATGCCTGAGATCACGCCGGGCAGCGACAGCGGCAGCGTGACGCGCAGGAAGGTCTTCACGCGATTCGCGCCGAGGTCCGCGGCGGCGTCGAGCAGGTTCTTGTCCATCTTGTCGAGCGAGGTGTGTATCTGCAGGATCATAAAGGGAATGAAGTTATAGACCATGCCGAGGATCACGGCAAAGCTCGTGTGGATCATCGGCACGGGGCCAAGCCCGAACAGACCGAGAAAACCGTTGAGCACGCCCTCGTCCTGCAAAATGCCCATCCACGCGTAGGTGCGCACGAGCATATTGACCCACGTCGGCATGGTGATGAGCAAAATCATGACGGTGTTGCCGCGCCCGGGAAGCTGCGCGATGACGTAGGCGATGGGATAGCCCAGCAGCACGCACAGCACCGTGGTTACGAGCGCGATGTAGAGCGAGCGCCAGAGCACCGAGAGGAATACGCGGTCGGTGACAAAGCGCACAAAGTTATCCAGCGTGAAGCGGAAGGTCAGCACGTCGTTGCCCGACTGCGTGAACGCGTAAAGCACGATCAGCAGCATCGGCACGACGATCATCACGGAGATCCACGCCACGTACGGATAGGTCATGGAGCGGAACTGTTTCACCGGCGGCCTCCTTTCTTCATCACGTGGAGGTCTTCGCTGCGGAAGATGAGGCCGACCTCCGCGCCCTCCTCGGCGGCGCGGGTGGTGGACACCTTGTACTCGTAGCCTTCGGTGGAGAAGGTCACGTCATAGACGCCGGGAACGATTGTCTCGGGGTCGAAATCGTATTTGACGTCGGTGATCTCGACCTGCTCGTTTTCGTCCTCCAAACTCCATGCCGACGCGGTCGCCCACATCTTGAGGTCGGTGTCGAGCGCGATGCTTTCTTGAATGTCCTCGACCTTCTTAAAGAAGTTCATCGCGTAGATCTCTTCCTGATAGACCGTGCTTTCCACACGGTTTTCCTTTACGACGAGCGCGCGCACCGTGATGGAGGTGCCCGCCGCGGTGGAGAACTTAACGCTGTATTCGCCGGTTTCGGGCTTGATGTCGTGCTCGACGGTGATGGAGACGTTTTCCTCGGTCTCGGAGACCCACGCTTCGGCGGAGGCGAGGGCGATGATCTTCGCGTCGCTCAGTTCCGCGGCGTCCTCCACGTCGAGCAGGAAGCCGCTCGCGCTGATCTTTTCGCCCGCCTCGTCGTTGGTGACGGGCTTATCCTGCGAGACCTGCATCTTAACGGTAATGGACGTGCCGGCGCGGGTCTCGACGACCGTGTCATAATGCATGCCCTTGAAAAGCTGGGACTTGACGATGCCCTTGAGCATCCCCTCGCCGCGCGGAACGATGTCGAGGTGCTCGGGGCGGATGACGACGTCCACCTTCTCGTTCTTCTCAAAG
The DNA here is from genome assembly GCA_947166955.1 of uncultured Clostridia bacterium. The sequence goes on from CAMVGI010000146.1 coordinate 1,708, forward strand.
CCGCGGGCGGAGCAGGGGAACTTCTTGTCCTCAAAGACCACGAGATCGTCTTCGAGCATGACGCCGTCGATGATGTTCGTCTCGCCGATGAAATTCGCGACGAACTCGTTGACGGGGCGGCGGTAGATCTCGGTCGGCGTGCCGATCTGCTGGATCTCGCCGGCGTTCATCACCACGATCTTGTCGGACATGGTCAGCGCCTCTTCCTGATCGTGGGTGACGAAGATAAAGGTGATGCCGACCTCCTGCTGGATGGACTTCAGCTCGTGCTGCATTTCCTTGCGGAGCTTGAGGTCGAGCGCGCCGAGCGGCTCGTCGAGCAGCAGAACGCTCGGCTCATTGACGAGCGCGCGGGCGATGGCAATGCGCTGCTGCTGGCCGCCGGAAAGCTCGGTGACGTTGCGCTTGGCGTAGCCCTCAAGGTTCACGAGGCGCAGCATACGCATGACCTTCTGTTCGATAACGTCCTTCGGTTCCTTCTTGATGGTGAGGCCGAACGCGATGTTGTCGTAGACGTTCATGTGCGGAAAGAGCGCGTATTTCTGGAACACGGTGTTGATCTCGCGCTTATAGGGCGGAACGTTGACGATGTCCTCGCCGTCGAAGAGCACCTTGCCCTCGGTGGGCTGCAAAAAGCCGCCAAGGATACGCAGCAGCGTCGTCTTGCCGCAGCCGTGACGAACTCGTTTTCGTAGATGTCGAGCGAAACGCCCTTGAGGACGACCTGACCGTCCTCAAAGCTTTTGACGATGTTCTTGAATTGAATGAGCTTCTTAGCTTCTTCTGCCATGATATCTCTCTCCTTATATAAATACAGAATCGTTAAAAGAGGGGAGGGGTCGAGACCCACAGGATGCGCGCGGGAGTTTTGTGCTCGTTTTGCAGCGTGTGGAACGTGCGCCCGTGAAGGTAAAACGTTTCGCCCCTGCGAAGCGTCTGGCGCTTGCTGTTGCACTCCAGCACCGCCGTGCCGTCGACCACGTAGCCGAACTCCTCGCCGCTGTGGGGCGCGACCTCAAAGGACTTTCCGCCCTCGGGCAGCGTGAGCAGGATCGGTTCCATGCGGTTTTTCTGCGTGTTCGGCACGATCCAATGCACAGTGCAGTCCTCGCGCTCGTCGATGAAGAAATCCGGTTCGCGAAACACGTATTGCTCCACCTTGTCCTCCTTGAAGAAGTCGGCGAGGTTGGTGCCGAGCGCCTCCAAAATGTCGTCGAGCGAGTCGATGGAGGGCGAGGTGAGGTTGCGCTCAAGCTGCGACAGGAAGCCCTTTGTCAGCTCGCTGCGGCTGGCAAGCTCCTCCAGCGTCAGACCTTTCTGCGTTCGCAGCTGTTTGATCTTTCCGCCGATGTCCATGCGGCAGACCTCCTCGTTTAATATTCTAAACAAATTGTTTTGCAAATCAAACCGCCGAATATCATACACGAAAGATGGGAAAAAAGCAACAGAAAATTAAACTTTTTGTTTAGTAAATCGAACTTTTCAAAAATGAGAAAACAGAGGCCGCATTCAGCCTCTGTTTTTGTCAAATCATCCAAAGTATTTCCGTTGGAAAGGAACGTCGTCCACCGCGAATTCCTTTTCTTTCATATAATTGAGTATCCCCGCGTCCGTGGGGAAGTCGAAGCGCAGGCGGTAGGAGCAGAGAAGCTGCGCCGTTTCGCCGTATTTCCGGTTCAAAGCGCCGTTTCCGTATTTCCCGTCTCCGAGCAGGGGGTGGCCGATGTCGGCAAAGCTCGCGCGGATCTGGTGCGTGCGCCCCGTGAGCAGCTCCACCTCTACGAGCGACAGCTCGCCGCGCGAAAGAAGCGTATCGTAAAGCGTGACGGCGCTGCGCCCGTCAGGAACCGGATGTCGGTAGACGCGCATGCGGTTTTCCTTCACGTCCTTGCGCAGAAAGCGCTCGATCCGCCCCTTGGGCGGTTCCGGCCGACCGAGGCATACGCAGAGGTAATACTTTGCAATCTCGCGCGTCTTGATCTTTTCGTTCAGGATGCGAAGCGCCTCGGCGTTCTTCGCCGCGATGACGATGCCGGAGGTGTTGCGGTCGATGCGGTTGCACAGTGCGGGCGTGAACGCGTTTTCCTCGCGCGGACGCCATTCGCGCTTTTGATAAAGGTAGGCGAGCAGGTGGTCGAGCAGCGTGGCGCCGCCGGAACCGCCGTCTGTCCGGTCGCCCGCGTGGCAGAGAAGGCCCGCGGGCTTATCGAGCAGGAGAAGGTTTTCGTCCTCATACACGACGTTCAGCCTGGGCGTCGTGATGGTGAGGTAGACGTTGTTTTCGTCCGGTGCGTCGAAAAACTCGTCGTTGACGTAGCATTGGACGGTGTCGCCCTCGGAAAGCCGCTGGTCGCGCGCGGCGCGCGCGGCGTTTACCTTGATGCGCTTGATGCGGACGTATTTCTGCGCAAGGGAAGCGGGGAGCAGGGGGATCGCCTTGGCAAGAAAGCGGTCAAGCCGCTGTCCGGCGTCGTTTTTCCCGATCACAAATTCACGCACGCGCGAGCCTCCTTTCCGGTTTTGCGCCTGTTTTTCTGCTATTGTAAGCCAATACGGAAAAATTTTCAATAAAAATGAAAAAAGTATTTGACAAGAGGCAGGCTCTTTACTATAATATCTCACGTGTCATTGTGAGGTGCGTTATGCGTCTTGATGTAAAAGGGATCATAAACACGCCCGGAGACGGAATAGAGTTCAACGAGGAATTGGACCTTTCCGATGTGGACTTCGGCGGCGTGTGTCCGGCGGTTCGGCCCGTTTCAGTGGTAGGAACGGTGCGGAACATTGCAGGGATGCTCCAACTGCACGCGGACGTGGAAACGCAGCTCTCCTGCGTGTGCGATCGCTGCGGGACGGCGTTCGACAAGCCCTTCCACGTTATCGTCGAGCGGATGCTCGCGAACGAGCTGGAGGACTCCGACAACGACGACATTCTGCTGCTCGACG
>CAMVGI010000147.1 GCA_947166955.1 uncultured Clostridia bacterium
GAGGCGCTCCTCAAGCGCAAGCGCGGAGGCGATGTGCGCCACCGCCGGAAACGCGCCGCTCGGCGGCTGGGAAAGGTTCACGTCGTCCGGCGAAAGCAGTTCTTCGTCCGCCATCTCGCTGCCGCGCCTGGCAACGACCTCGTTGACGTTGACGTTGGTCTTCGTTCCCGCCCCCGTCTGCCACACGGCAAGCGGGAACTCGTCGGCAAGACGTCCGCGGATGACCTCATCCACCGCGGCGAAAATGGCGGCGCACTTCTCCTCGCTCATCTGCTCGGGCAGCAGGTCGAAATTGACCCGCGCCGCGGCTTTCTTGAGAATGCCGAAGGCGCGGATGATCTCGCGCGGCATCGTCTCGCCCGCCGTACCGCTCGGAAGCTCAAGGCGCGACCGTTCGGTCTGCTCGCCCCAATAGCGCTCGATCGGGGCCGCGCCGTTTCCGCCGCCCAGCGCCGTGAGAAGGTCCATGCGTCCACTTCCTTTATCCCCATTTTATCCATGATATTGTATAACAGGAATTTACAAAACGCAAGGTCTTGTGCGCAAAAAATCCCGCGCCGAAGCGCGGGATTTTTTACCGGTCGGTTTGCCGTTGACGCGCCGCCGCGCGCCCAACACGCCGGACGCTCAGCGTCCCGCGGTCGGAACATGCACCGTAAAGGCGCCGCCCGCGTCGGTAAACGTCAGCGTCTCGGGCTTGTCCTCCGTTTGCGCGGCGCTCTTTTTCCGCGCGCCGCCGCGCAGGCGCCGCTTCTGCTCGCGCAGGGCGAACGGCACCGCCGCGCAGCACAGCGCGACGAAAAAGCCGGCGGAAAGCACGATGTTCTTCGCCTGCGCGTACTCCGCCCACACGGCGGGCAGCGCCGCGTCCGCGACGGTCAGCGCCGAGGCGCCGAGCAGCAGCGCCACGAGGCTGCGGCGGCTGAAAAGCTTGCGGAGCGGCAGGTCCGGAAAGACCGCCTTCATCGCGACCGCGAAAGCGCCGAGCAGCAGCGCGAGCATCACCGCGAAGCCCGCGATCTGCCCCAGCACCGGCTGCAGCAGCGCCCAGGCCGCGCCCGCCGCGGCAAGCAGCACGCTGCCGAGCGCCCAAAGCGGCAGCACGACCAGCAGCCGCACGACCAGCGGCAGGCGCAAGATACGCGCGCGCAGCGCCGCGCGAACGCCGCCGCGCCGGTTCTTCTCCTCGCTCTCGTCCTCCTGCGCGCCGGCGTCGTCATCCTCCGCGCCGTCGAATCCGGTCGTCATGTTGTAGACGACGTTGGGCGCGCCGTCCTCGGGCAGCAGCGCCGCGGGCGAGTCGAACAGGCTGCCCGTGACGACGCTCGCCGCCGTCAAAAGCGCGATCGCGCCCGTGATTGCCGTTTTCTTGACTTGCTTTGTCATTGGTATCGCCTCGTTTCAATTTCCTTCGATGGATTTAAGCGTCATGTCGCGTCCTTCCCGAATTGACAGATTTTTCCCGAAGCACTCGGGGCAGAACAGTTCCTGATTTTTCAGCGGAAAGTCGATGTCGCAGTCGATGCAGTGCAGCACGCCCGGAACCGTCTCGACCACCAGCTCGGTGTTTTCAAAATCCGTGCCGTGCGCGACGGCGCGGAAGCCGTCGTAGAGATACGGAAGCTCGATGCCGGACAGCTCGCCGACCTCCAGCACGATGCGCTCGACAGTTGTGAGCTTTTCCTCCTCGCAGACGCGTTTGACCGTGCGCAGCACCGCGTCCATCAACCCAAGCTCGTGCATACGCGCCTCCCGTCAGTCGTCGTAGACCAGATTCATGCGGAAGCAATGCTTTCCCGCTTCGTCGCCGCAGAGGCAATACGTTCCGTCCTCCTCGCCCCACGCGATGTCGAGCGTCGCGCCGACTCCCGCCTCCGCGCTGTACTCCGCGCGGATCTCGCGCGGCGTTTTTCCGCAAAGCCCCGCGGGGATGTGATCCTCCGCAATATCAAAGTATCGCGTGTTGTTCATGTGCCCGTTGAGATCGGCGTAACTGTAAGGCACGGTAAACGCGAAGCGGTTAGGCATGTCCAACACGGCGAGTTTCGTAAGATACGGCGCCTCGCGCCCCGTTTCCACGCCCGCGATCTCCACGCCGTACTCCTCCGGAAACACGGTCTTGCGCGTTTCGCGGTCGATCAGCGACCACAGGGCGCTTGCGCGCACGAGCGTCTCGCCGTTCTGCCCGAGGATCTCATAGTAGCGCGGAAACAGCACGTGCATCGTCTCGCCCGGCCAGGACCGGACGGTGATATGCTCATCGTACCGCGGCATCCGCGAGATGGCGGCGTACTGCCGCGCGACGACCCACAAAAGCCCACGGTCGAGCGTCTTCTCCCTGCCCATGCCGAGCGCCTCGGTATGCCGGATGGACGCGGTCTGGAGCAGCTCGAACATCGTCGAGGTACGCAGTCTTTGAAACAAATCGACGTGCTCGCTGCCGAGATGTACTTCCCGTACGTAAATACCGTCCAAGCTCAGCCCTCCAAACAGCGGGCGGATCGTTTGCCGCTCACTTTTTATACTTCTCGATCGCGTCGATCACCTCGCCGAGCGTGGAGAGCCTGTTCCACTGCCGGTTGGGGATCCGCGCGTCGAACTCCGCCTCCAGCTTGCAGATGACAAGGATAAAGTTCATCGAATCCATGCCCATATCGGTGTTGACGACCGTGTCCTCCTTCAGCTCGACGCCTTCGAGCTCCGGCACGCAGTCGCGGATGATCTTCACGGTGCGCTCAAGAATCTCCTGTCTCGTCATGGCGTTATCCTCCCAGCATCCATCTTTTGATCTTCCCCGTCGCCGTGCGGGGCAGCGGCTCGCTCCGGCGCACAATCGCCGCGATCTGCTGCCCGCGCGGCCGCGCGTTCTGGAACGGCTCAATGGCGTCGTAGATCGCCTTGTCGTCCCGCGTATCGCCGAAGAGGACGAGCGTGATCCGGTCGTTCAGCATCGCCACGGCGAAATCCGTCTTCGGCAGCAGCGCGGCAAGCTCCCTTTCCGCCTCCGGCAAAAAGAGTTTCGTCCCGTCCGGCAGCACGATCATATCCTTCTTGCGCCCCGTCACCTGAAGCCGCCCCTTGTCGTCGAGCAGGCCCAGATCGCCCGTGTGCAGCGCGCCGCCCGAAAGCGCCACATGCGTTGCCTCGGGATGCTTGTAGTAGCCCTGCATCATGCAAGAGCGCGTTTTGATGAGGATCTCGCCGTCGGGCGCGAACACGATCCGGTCGTCGGGGCAGATCGTCATCGCGTACGGGTCCTCGCCCAGCGAAAGCGCGACGCCGGAGCTGGTCTCCGTCAGTCCGTAGCCGCAGCAAACGCGAAGCCCCCGCGCTTTCGCGGCGTCCACAAGCTCCACGCGGCACTCGCCGGCGCCCACAAGCACAAGGCGAAGTTCCCCGTTGAGCACGTCATGGCGCAGGAAAAACGCGAGCAGCGTCGGCACGACGCTGACCGCCGTTGGCTTAAAAAAGGCGCAGTCGTCGGTATAGTGGCGCACGCCGCGGCCGAGCGCGACGCAGGCGCCGCAGGAAAGCCCCCATAGCAAGCCGCACACAAAGCCGAACACGTGCGCGAGCGGCAGCACGCACAAAAGCGTGTCCTCCGGATAGAGCGGCAGAAGCGTCGCCCCGTTGTAGGCGCTCGCGCAAAGGCTCTGCTCCGTCAGCACGACGGCCTTGGAACGCTCCGTTGTGCCGGAGGTGAAAAAGAGCAGTTTCCCCGCGCCGGAGCGCACGCCGTCCGTCAAGTCGCCGGAAAGCTCCCCGCACAGCGTCCCCTCGCCCCAGAGCGCGTCGATGTCCGCGTACGGGAGCAGCTCGCGCAGGGCGGGCGTCGGCACGCTCTCATCGAGCATCACGACCTGCAGTCCCGCGCGCACGGCGGCAAAGATCTCGATCACGCAGGCGCGGCTTCCGTCCGCGAAAATGCCCTCGCAGGTCTTCCCGCCCGCCTTGAGTTCCTTCGCGCGCGCCGCGACGTCGCGCGCAAGCTCGTCGTAGGTTAGTTCCGCCGCGACGCCGCCGTCTTCAAACCGCAGCGCGGGCGCGTCCGGCGTCCGCTCCGCCCAGTACGCGAGCAGCTCCGAAAAGCCCGAAAAGCGCATCTGCCGTCGCCTCCTCTTCGCTTCCATACTTTTTCGATGGTATTCTATCACAGTTTTCACTCTTTGAAAAGCGGCGGGGCAAGATTTTTTTGCAGTTTTCACGAAAAAGTCGTGCATTTTCCGCCGAATCGTAGTATCATATTGCCAATGGCTCCGCGAATCATTCGCAATTACGAAAACGGGAGGAAATCGATCATGGACAAGAACACGCGCATCTGCATCATCGGCGGCGGCCCCGCCGGTCTTTCCGCCGGCATGTACCTTGAAAAGAAGGGCTACGAGAACTACACCATCCTTGAGCGCAACGACCGCGTGGGCGGCAAGTGCTGGTCGCCGACCTACAACGGCCGTCGCTATGAGATGGGCGCCATCATGGGCGTGCCGAGCTATTACGCCGTGCATGACGTGGAGGAATTCTGCGGCATCACGCACGACGGCCCCAAGCTCAACCGCAACTATAAGAACCGTCTGGGCCAGGTCATCGAGCCCTTCGAGCCCAGAAAGAACATCCTGAGGATCCCCCGTCTCCTGA
>CAMVGI010000148.1 GCA_947166955.1 uncultured Clostridia bacterium
TGGTCTATGACTTCGAGGCGCGCGAGCTGCTCGTGCCGATCTATCAGGGCGGCGAACTGGTCTACCGGCGCCCGTCGCTCGGCGAGATCCGCAAGTACTGCGCCGAGCAGGTGGATACGCTTTGGGACGAGTACAAGCGTTTCGAGAACCCGCAGACCTATCCCGTCGACCTTTCGCAGAAGCTCTACGACATCAAGAACGACCTGCTGCATGAGGGCGGGAACTCCATCGGCAAGTAAGAGGAGAACGCGCGCATGAAGGGGATCGGACTACAGCAAAAAGGGGAGCGCCGCATCGCTGCGGCGCTCCGCATTGCGCTTGTCGCGGTGCTGGTCGTGCTGCAGGTCGCCATTGTGGTGCTTCTCGCATACTTTTTGCAGCAGCGCGCCGCGATCGTATACGCCGCGCTGCAGATTGCGGGGCTTGTCGCCGCGCTGTTGATCTACAACCGGCAAGGGGACGTGATGTATAAGTTCACGTGGATCATCCTGATCCTGGCGGCGCCGGTCGTGGGACTGATCCTGTACCTGCTTTGGAGCGGCGAATCGCAGCGCAAACGCTTTATGCGCACCCTTCCGCGGCGCGCTTCGGAACCGGAGAGCTTCCGGATGCGCCGCGATCTGGACGCCGACCGTCTTTCGCGCGCGGTGCCCGCCTGGGCGCGCGTGATGAACAGCTTGCGCCGCCGCGGCTTTCCGGTCTATCAGGATACGAAGATCGTCTATTTTCCGGAGGGAAAGCTCTTTCTGGAGGATATTCTCAAACGCTGCGAACAGGCGGAGCGCTTCATTTTCATGGAGTATTTTATTCTTGCCGAGGGCAAGCTGTGGGACCGCCTGTTCGCCATTTTGTGCGATAAAGCGCGCGCGGGCGTCGAGGTCAAGATCATCTTCGACGATTTCGGCAACATCAAGCGCTTTCGCGGGGAGACCATCGAGGCGCTGCGCGCCGCGGGCGTCGAGGTGTATATCTTCAACCCCGTGCACCGCTACGTCAACCGCCTCTATTTCAACTATCGCGACCACCGCAAGATCACCTGCATTGACGGCGGCGTCGCCTATACCGGCGGCGTGAACGTCGCGGACGAGTACGCCAACATCATCACGCGCTTCGGCTATTGGAAGGACACCGGCATTCGACTGGAGGGCGAGGGCGCATGGGGACTGACGGGCAGCTTTTTGGAGATGCTCGGCTTTCTCGGCGGCACGCCGCACCATGAACGCGACTATTACCGCCCGCACGAACCGAAGCATGCCGAGGGCTGGTGCCAGCCGTTCACAGACGGCCCGCAGAACAACCCCGACAACCCCGCGGAGGACGTTTATCTCCAGCTCATTACGAATGCCAAGCGGTTCCTCTACATGACGACGCCGTACTTCATTCCAGATGAGAACGTGCTGCGCGCGCTTTGCATCGCGGGCGACGGCGGCGTGGACGTGCGACTCATGCTGCCGGAGATCCCCGACCATCGCTACACCGATTTGGTTGCGGAATCCTACTTTGGCGAGCTGATTCGGCACGGTGTAAAGGTTTACCGCTATACGCCAGGTTTCCTCCACGGCAAGAGCATTATGGTGGATCGGGAGATCGCGGTGGTCGGCTCCGTCAACATGGACTATCGCAGCTTTGAACTGCATTGCGAGTGCGGCGTCGTGCTCTACGGCGTTCCCGCGATCGAGGATCTGCTGGAGGACATGGACGGCATCGTGGAAAAGAGCCGCCAAATCACAAGCGAGGATTGGCAGAAACGGAAGTGGTATCGCAGGCTCGCGGAGCCGTTCCTGCGCATCTTCGCAATCTGGATGTGAGGGATGAAACGCGGGATTCCATTGATGCGTTGCCGCACTTACTCCACCGGCAATTGAATGATAAAGAAAAAACCTCGGAATCTTACGATTCCGAGGTTTTTGGCAGCGGGTGAAGGATTCGAACCCTCACAAACGGAGTCAGAGTCCGGTGTGCTACCATTACACAAACCCGCTATCTGTTCACTTGCGAACATATTAATTATACAGATACCGAGCGATTTGTCAAGGCTTTTTTTCAAAAAACCGAAAATAACGGGCGACGCGGGCAAATCAGAGGCTTTTGAGCACCAATTCGACCAAAAACACCGCGGCGCAGCAGGAGACTGCGACGGGGAACAGTCCTGCGCCGAGCCATGCCAGGACGACGCCGACGAGCAGCGCCGTGACGCCCGCCGCGGGATACTGCGTGGCGTCGACGATGGCGGGAAAGGTCATCACCGCGAGCGTAACGTAGGGAACGTAGTAGAGGAACGAGCGCAAAAAGCGGTTTGTGATCTGCCTGCGGATGAGCGTCAGCGGCAGCACACGGATAAGAAAACTGACGAGCGCGGCGATAAGAATATAGATGTAGACGTTTCCTGTCATGCCGTCGCGCCTCCTTCCTCCGCCTTGACGGGGAAGCACAGCGCCGCGAGCGCGGAGATCGCGACGGTCAGGAGGATCGTCCGAAGCCCGCTCGAAAGGGCGCTGAGCATGGGAAGGACAGAGAACGCGAAGCTGCACGCGAACGAGACAAGCACCAGCCCCGCCACCGTGCGGTCTTCCCGCGCGGGCGGGATAATGATGGCGAGGAACATGCCGTAGATCGCGACGCTCAGCGCGCTGACGACGTTTGATGGGAGCACGTTGCCCGCCGCGATGCCCGTTGCCGTGCCGGACGCCCAAAAGAGGTCGGCGAGCAGGAACGCGCTGTAGAGATAGGGCGGGGAGACCCAATCCCGCCGTGCGATGCCGAGGCCGAAAATTTCATCCGTGATACCGAAGCCGACAAAGACGCGGTGGATAAACGCCGTATCCGGCGAAAAACGCTGGCTCAGCGCGGCGCTCATCAGGAGATAGCGCGCGTTGGCGATGCAGCTCACCGTCGCGACCTCCCAATACGCGGCGTTTGCGGCGATGAGCGAAAAGAGCGCGTATTCGCCCGCGGAGGCGTGATTGAGAAAGCTCGCGAGAAATCCCTGCGCGGCGGTCAAACCGGCGTGTTTGGCGGTGATGCCGAGCGAGAACGCTACGGCAAAGTACCCCAGAGCGATGGGAAACCCATCCCGTGCGCCGCGCAGGATAGCGCGGCGCAAATCTTCCGCTTCCATGCGCTCAGTCGATGTGATGGACGCTCTTGGCAAGGTCGTCCGCCGAAACGTTGGGGTTGTGGTAGTGCTCGCGCTTCTGTGTGATCCTGCCGAGGGAGATGGCTTCCTGCGGGCAGTATTGGAGGCAGGCGAGGCACTGCAGGCAATCGGTGCCGAATTGCGGCTTCCCGTCGATCATGCGGATGTTTTCCCTGGGACATACCTTGACGCAGGTGCCGCAACCGATGCACATGGAGCTGACGGCGAACTTCTTTGCCTTCTGCGTCGAGAGCTTCGGCCAAGCGCTGCTTTCCACCTTGTTCAGCGGATTCGCCTTGGGGGACTTCTCCGAGCGTTTGAGAGCCTTGACCTCCTGACCGATGCGCTTCGCCTCGCGCTCGGAGCGCGCCTGCGCGCCGTCCGCCGTGAGCGGGGGCATCATCATCGTGTGCGGGAACAGCCAGATGCACGAGCATTGATGCGAAAGCACCTGCCAATAGTCAAGGTGGAAGATGCGGTCCGCAATGGAGAGACCGGTGCCGGGATAAGCGGCGCAGGAGCAGACGGCGAACTTGTAGGAGACGGGGTCTACCTGCACGGCGTTCATCGTATCCTCGACGCCGCAGGGCAATCCGCCGGCGTAGCAGGGGAAGATAAAGCCGACGCGCTTTGCGCCCCGCGCGTCCAGCTTTTCGGGACGGCGGCGCATCATGATGATGTCGGTGTCCCCCAGCTCGCGGGCGATGTTTTTCGCCATGTCGAGGCAGTTGCCGGTGCCGGAGTAGCAATAGATGATATTCTCGCTCATAAAGCTCACGTCCTTTGCAATAGGTAGTGGGATAACGTATGAAATTATACAGAAAAGCGCGGCGATGCGCAAGGGGATTCGGGAAAAATCCGGTTGTACGCGGCGAAAAACTGTGCTAAGATTGCCGTGATCCTACAGGAAAGAGTGAAACCGTCTTGAAGCATAACCGAAGCGAAGCGCTGCTGACACAAAAACCGATGCCGACGCTGCTGACATTTGCCGTGCCCATCATTCTCGGCAACGTGTTTCAGCAGCTTTACAACATCGTCGACGCGATGGTGGTCGGAAAATTTCTCGGCGATCTGCCGCTTGCGGGTATCAGCGTCGCCGCGCCGATGATGGACGTTCTCTATGCGTTTATCATTGGCGGCAGCATCGGCGTCGGCGTGCTCGTGGGCCAGCTTTGCGGCGCGGGGGATTGGGCGCGTCTCAAGCGCGTCCATGCGACGGCGCTGCTTGGCGGAACGGGGCTGACGCTCGCGCTCTCGCTGCTCGGCATGCTTGCGGGCGGCCCGATCCTGACCGCGCAGGGAACGGACGCGCAGACCGTAGCGCAGGCGACGGGTTATCTCGGCATCATCCTCGGCGGCATGGCGTTCTGCTTCTTTTACAACTACTATGCGGCGGTGCTGCGCTCCTACGGCGACTCGCGCACGCCGTTCGTCGTGCTGCTCGTATCCTCGACGCTCCACGCGCTGCTGGACGTGCTGCTGTGCGGCGTGCTG
>CAMVGI010000149.1 GCA_947166955.1 uncultured Clostridia bacterium
GAGACCGTGGAGGAGCTGCTGGAGCGCAGCGACCTTGTCAACGTGAACGTGCCGCTGGTGAACAGCACGCGCAACCTTGTCAGCCGCGAGGCGACGCCGCACCTCGGCGGCAACACCGAGGAGGCGCTGCAAAAGACCGGCATGCAGGTCGTTGAGGACACGCTTGCCGTTTTGAACGGCGATTGGTCTCGCGCGCACAGGGTCAACTGAAAAAAGCCGCCGTGCTTCCGCACGGCGGCAAAACGCTTTTCGGCGGAGGCTTTCATGCTGCATTTGCAAGAGAAAACCGATTTTACGCGCGGGAGCATCGTCGGCAATATCGTCGCTTTTTCCATGCCGATCGTGCTCGGCGAACTGCTGCAAAATCTCTATAACAGCGTGGACGCCGTCGTCGTGGGGAACTTCGCGGGGAAAAGCGCGCTGGCGGCGGTCACGGTCGGCGGCGTGATCTCCAACATGGTCGTCATGTTCTTCAACGGCATGTCCGTGGGCGCGAACGTAACGATCTCCAAGGCGTTCGGCAAAAACGACGCGGGAGAATTGCGCGCCAAGGTGCGCGTGGCGTTCACATTTTCGCTCCTGCTCGGCGTCGGGCTGTCGCTGCTGGGCATCCTGTTTACGCCGTAGCTGCTCCGCCTTGCGGGAACGCAGCCGGAGTATTTCGCGGAGGCGCTGACCTATCTTCGCGTTTACCTCGCGGGACTGATGTTCACCGTCATCTACAACAACGCCGCGGGTATTCTGCGCGCCGTCGGCGATTCGCGCACGCCGTTCCGCATCCTGGCGCTCGCCTGCGGCGTCAATATCGTGCTGGACCTGCTGCTGACCGGCGTGCTGCGCATGGGCGTTTTGGGCGTCGCGCTCGCGACCGTCTGCTCGCAGGCGCTTTCGACGGTTTTGGCGTACCGCGCGATCGGCATGGGGCAGGGGACGCACTGCGTTGATTTTGGCGAGCTGTTCCAAAGCGGCGGCGAAACGGTGCGCGAGATCCTCGGCGTCGGCATGGCGGCGGGACTGCAAAGCGCGCTGATCGGGCTTTCCAACATTTTTGTTACGCGCTACATGAACCTGTTCAGTACGGCGTCCGTCGCCGGCATCGGCATCGCGCAGCGCATCGACCGCTTTGTGATCCTGCCCGCGAAGTCGTTCGGCATCACGATGACGACCTATGTGAGCCAAAATCTCGGCGCGGGGCACGGCGAGCGCATCCGCGAGGGAATGCGGAAGTGCCTGCTGACCGCTCTCGGCGTAACGCTCACATTCAGCGCGCTCACGTATGTTTTCGCGCGCGAGTGCGTGATGCTGTTCAACGCGGAGGCGGAGGTCGTTGCGGTCGGCGTGGCGATGGTGCGCGTGATGGCGCTGGGGTTCTGGGTGATGGCGGTGCGTGAGGTGCTGCTGGGGTATCTGCGCGGCTATGGCAGGAGCTTTGGCCCCATGGTGCTCAGCCTCATCGGCATGATCGGCGTGCGTCAGGCGTATCTCGCGCTCACGCTGCGCACGGCGCAGCCGAATATCGTGCACATTTACCGCTGCTATCCGATCGGCTGGGCGGCGACGACGCTGTTGCTGCTTGCGTACTATCTTGCGGTTCGGAAACATCTGCGGAGCAGGCAGGGATCCGCCTGACTGATTTTAAACGTTACGGCGACCGCCCGAAAGAACTCGGGCGGCCGCCGTTTGCTGCGCAACATATTTATTTTGCGACACGGTACTTTTTCGCGAACACGATCCCGAGGCAAAGCGCGGCCGCGCAGGCCGCCAGCAGGACCCAATCGCGCTGTGTCAGAGAAGAAGCGTTTGCGCCGCCGCCGCCGGAGAAGCCGTTCAGAGCCTTGCCGCCCGGGGCGCCGGAGAAGTCCGGCATACCGCCGCCCTGTCCGCCTGACGGGGCGCTGGGGAAGCCGGAAGGACGCTTACCGCCGTCCTCCGGCGACTGCTGTCCCTCTTTCGGCCGGAAGCCGCCGGGCGCGCCGGAGAAGCTCTGAGCGTTGGACGGCGCGCCGGCATCCCCGCCGTCGGGACGTTTGCCGGGTCCGTCGCCGGGTCCACCCATTCCGCCGCCCATGGAACCCATGTCGGAAAGCGTGAGGAAGGATGCGTCGACGAACGCGGAGCGGTCTGCGTCCTGCCCCTCGTCGGTGGAGGGGATCGTGCCGTCGAGCTGGCCGCGCACGCTCTGCGCGCGCAGCGCGCAGAACTGCCGGAGCGTTTCGACGCCGGTTTCAAACTCGTCATAGGCGCAAAACGCGGTCGGGTCTTTTTCCACATAGGACTTGATCAGCCCGTACGCTTCGTCGATGATACCCACAGCGTCCACGGCGTCGAGGAATTCGGCGAAGCGCTCGTGGTACAGCTTCGTGTATTCCTCGCTTGAGACGATCCAGCCCCACATCGGGCGGTCGCTCGCGTCGGAGACGGACATCGGGGAGTCGATCGGGTCGTTTACCGTGCCCGTTGCGTCGGCGCCCTGGAAGGTGCCGAAGGCGAGGTTGTAGTCCCACGGGATCATGGAAAGCCGCCCGTCGGATTCGTGCAGGTAGTAGTTGTGAACGATGGAGCCGGTGTAGCTGTCGCCGTTGCAGACAAAGTTGTGGACGACAAAGTAGCGGATGACCTGCTCCACATCCACCGCGCGCTCGACGTCCGTGCCCTCGCCGAGCGTTTTGAGCGATTCGATCAGACGTTCCTGATCCGCTTTGCTCACGTCGGTCTTGGCGCTGTTGAAGATGTTGGAGTAGCTGTCGGGATCGTCGTCGGTATATTGCAGCTTTACGTCGCTTGAGCCCATGCCGCCGAACGCGCCGTTGAAGTCAAACCCCTTGAGATCGAAGCCGCCGCGCCGCCCGCCGCCCGAATCGTCGTCGGAGCCGCCGAAGTCGGGCATGGAGCCGCCGAAGTCGGGCGCAGAACCGCCGAAGTCAGGCATAGAGCCGTCGGGGGGATTCGGCATAGAGCCTCCGAAATCGGGCTTTGCAACGCTCTGCGCGCCGTCGGCCTCCTCGCCGTCGTCGGACTTGAAAAAGTCCTCCATTTTGAAATCCTTGCCGTTGCCGGGACCGCCGCCGCCGAAGCCGGAGCTGTCCGGCTTGTAGAGCTCGCCCGCCTCGCTGCCGTAATTGCGCTGCAAAAAGCTGCCCTCCACGCCCTCCACGGCGAGATACAAGCCCCAATCCTCGCCGTTCACGGTGATGTACACGAAAGAGCAAAGCGGCGCGTTTACGCCGAACTCCGCCATGAGGCGGTAGGTGAGGTAATCCTTCATGTAGGTGTTGTCCTGAATGATGTTGTTCAGGCTCAGCTTGTCGAGGCCGTGATAGGTCTTGCCGGTCTCGTAGTGGTCGAATTCGAGCTTGAAGCTGTAGCGCTCGCTGTCCATGGCGCTGACCGACGAGAGCGAGGTGTTGCCCTTGCCGCGGATGGCGACGTTTTTGTACGCCTCGCCGTCGATCACGGCGGAGCAGGCGGCATATTCCTCGCCGGTGCAGTTTGCGATGAACTCGTCCCAGTCGTCCATCACCAGATCGAGGGTATGCACTCGGGACGTGTCGAACAGGCGGTTTTCGTAGCCGAGCGCCGTGTCCGCCGCTTCCAGCCCGAGCGCCCTGCCGTTGATGAACAGCGCCGTCAGCAGAAGCGTCAGCGCGAGCACCGCGGCGGCGATTTTGTTAAAATGCTTGCTGGTTGACATAATCACCAATCCTTGCCGCTGCATGGGCCGGCTTCGTCAGCCCATATAATCCCCGTTGTAGCTCACAAGCACCGCGCTTTGCACGCCCTGCATCTCCGCGAGCGCGTTGACGAAGTCGGTGCTTTCGCTCTTGAGGCGCACCTCGCAGTTGAGCTCGACCGCGCCCTTTTGCGCGCTCTTGCTCTTGACGACGCACTTCGTCGTATGCTCGCCGAGGTACGAAAGCGCCTTGCTCTCGCTCTCCGAGCCGTCGCACTGGAGGACGACGATGTACGGGTCCAGATGGCTCTTGCGGTTGACGAACAGCAGCAAAATGACGCCGATGAGCGCGCTGCCGAACACGCCCAGCGGGAGAAGCCCCGCCGCGAGTACGATGCCTGCCGCGATCGACCAGAACAAAAACGCGATGTCGAGCGGTTCCTTGATCGCCGTGCGGAAGCGGACGATGGACAGCGCGCCCACCATGCCGAGGGACAGCACCACGTTCGACGTGACGGCTAAAATGACGAGCGTCGTGATCATGGTCAGCGCGATGAGCGTCACGCCGAAGGAGGACGAGTACATCACGCCCTGATAGGTCTTTTGATAGACGAAGAAAATGAACAGTCCCACGCCGAAGGCAAGCGCCAGCGTGATGACGATGTCGAACGGCTCGATGGCGCTTACGTTGTCGAGAAAGCTGGATTTGAAGATGTCGTTGAAGGTCATGATGATTAACTCCTTTTTAACCGTAAATTCTGCATTGTTCGTATTTGGAAAAAGCGCCGACGCGGCAGCCGGGGGTCTGTACCGCGTCGCGGACGATCGAGGGGAGAAACGCGTCCCACTTGACCTCAAGGATGATCGGCGCGTCGCCCGCGGGGACGGTCGGGCAGTCCGCGTTCAAAAAGTCCGTGCAGTCGAGCCCCGTGCGAATGTCGTAGTCGAAGG
>CAMVGI010000150.1 GCA_947166955.1 uncultured Clostridia bacterium
CATGCTCGGAGGCGAACATGAAGTATATGCTGGGGCTCCTCGGCGTGCAGCTTATCTCCTACGACAAGGTCAACCAGCTCCGCCACGTGAAGTACCTCAAGGACAAGGCGCACACGCTGGAGCTGATGAAGAAGCACGCCGCGATCATGGGCCCGAAGTTCAAGCTCGTCGTGGACATCCTCGACCGCGAGATCAAGCCGCGCGGCCTTGCGACGTGGCACGACCCCAAGGGCGGCTATTTCGTCTCCGTGAACGTGCGCCCCGGCTGCGCCAAGCGCACGTGGGAGCTGTGCCGCGAGGCGGGCGTTGTGATGACGGACGCGGGCGCGACCTTCCCCTACGGCAAGGACCCGCAGGACAGCAACATCCGCGTTGCGCCGAGCCTGCCGCCGCTTTCCGAGCTGGAGCAGGCGATGGAGGTCTTCTGCGTCTGCCTCCGCCTCGCCGCGCTGGAGCAGATCACGAAGTAAATCGCGCGCTTTGCGCATAAAGAAACGACCGCCGAGAGGCGGTCGTTTTTTGCGTCTCAATGCGTTTCGTTGTACTTTTTGATTCCTATCGCCAGCAGGTCGATCGCGCGCTCCAGCTTCTTTTCCTCGATGACGTAGGCGATGCGGATCTCGTTTCTGCCCTTGCCGGGGGTCGCGTAGAACGGTTCGCCCGGCGCGAACATCACGGTGTCGCCGTGGTCGTCGAACTCGCGCAGCAGCCACATCTGGAACTTGTCGGCGTCGTCCACCGGAAGCGCCGCCATCAGATAAAACGCGCCGCCGGGGCATTCGCATTGTACGCCGGGGATCTCCTTGAGCTTGCGCACGACGGTGTCGCGCCGGCGCTTGTACTCCTCGCGCACGGCGGCGAAGTAATCGGAGCCGGCGCTGTAGAGGTTCGCGCTCGCGACCTGGTCGAGCGTTGCAACCGAAAGGCGCGCCTGACAATATTTGAGCGCGTGCCCGATGAGCTCCCGATTGCGGGAGATGAGGCAGCCGACGCGCGCGCCGCAGGCGGAGAAGCGCTTGGAGACCGTGTCGATGACGACGAGGTTTTCGTCGATGTCCGTAAACTCGCCGAAGGATTGGAGCTTTTCGCCGCCGTAGACGAATTCGCGGTACGCCTCGTCCGCGATGAGGAACAGTCCGTGCTCCTTTGCAAGGTCGGCGAGCATGCGCATCTCCTCGTGCGTGAGCACCGTGCCGGTGGGGTTGCCGGGGTTGGTGATGAGCAGCGCGCGGGTGTGCTCGTCGATCTCGCGCTCGATCTGCTCGCGCACGGCGTAATGGTAGCCCTTTTCGGGGTCGGTGGGCACGGGGTGGATGGACGCGCCGCAGGTGCGCGCCATGGTGTTGTAGTTGGGGTAGAACGGCTCGGGAACGAGAATTTCGTCTCCGTCGTCGAGGATGCACTGCATCGTGATGGCGAGCGCCTCGCTGCCGCCCGCGGTGACGAGGATGTTCTCCGCGTCGAAGTGGATGCCGAGCTTTTCGTAGTACGCCGCAATCGCGTCGATGAGCGCGGGGATGCCGGGGGAGGGCGCGTACTCCAGCACCGGCTGCTCGAAGCGCCGGATCGCCTCGAAAAAGGCGGGCGGCGTCGTGACGTCGGGCTGGCCGATGTTGAGATGGTAGATGGTTTTGCCCTGCGCCTTCGCCGCGACGGCGTAGGGGTGGAACTTGCGGATCGGGGAAAGCCCGCATTTTTGCACCTTGCTCGAAAACCTCATATCGTTTGCCCCCTTATTGGATTCGATGCGCCGCCGGCAACGTCCAGCGGCTCGCCGTTCAGCGCGGCGGAGATAAGCGTATCGCCCGCGTAGCGGAGCTTGAGCGAGAAAAACGGCGCGTCCGAGTCCAGCAGCCGCAAAAAGATCTTGTCGCCCTCCCACAGCCGCAGCGAGAGGAGGTCGCTCTTTCTGATCCACGCAAGCTCGCCCTCGTCGCACGCGCGCGGCGTGCCCGTCCACGCGTCGGCGGTAAAGAGGTGCATGTACTCGGTCTCCCACGTGTCGGACACGAAGGTAACAAGCCCGCGGTAACGCCAGCGCGTCAGCGTCAGGCCGGTTTCCTCGTACGTTTCGCGCAGCATGCACTCCTCGGGCGACTCGTCGCGCTCGAATTTGCCGCCCACGCCGATCCATTTGTCGCGGTTGAGGTCGTTTTCCTTCTTCGTGCGGTGCAGCATCAGGTACTCGTCGCCGCGTTCCAGATAGATCAGCGTCGAGTTGACGGCGCGGAATATGTTGTCGCCCATAAACGCTCGCTCCATTTTTTGATGTTTCATTATACCTTTCTCCGCCGCGTTTGACAAGCGCGCTTTTGCACAAAAAAGAGGGAAGCCGTACAGGCTTCCCTCCTTTTTTGACAGATTTTGCGTCTCAGTTCCAGAAATCGGTCGGAACGGTGACGCCGGCGTCCTTGGCCTTGAAGGTCGGGTCCTTGCCCGCGTTCTTCTGCTCGACGTAGTTGTCGAGCGCCTTGTACGCAACGCCGCCAAGCACGATACAAACGGGGATGTTGAGGCCCGCGAGGATGCACTGGCACACGTCCGCGAGATCCCACACGTCGCCGAACTTGCGCACCGCGCCCCAGAAGATGAGGCCGGCGCCGATGATACGGGCGATCAGGGGGTCTTCTTCATGATGTAGGCGAAGCCGTTCTCGACGTAGTAGAAGTTGCCGAGCAGCGTCGTGAACGCGAAGAGCACCATCGCGACCGCGATGAAGATGGGGCCCGCCGCGCCGAAGGTCTTGCTCAGCGCCGCCTGCACGAAGCCCGCGCCGGCAAGGTCCTCGGTGGGCTCGACGCCGGAGCAAAGCGTCATGAACGCGGTGGCGGAGCAGAGAAGCAGCGTGTCGATGAACACGGAGAGCATCTGCACGAGACCCTGCTTGGCGGGGTGGGAAACGTCCGCCGCGGCCGCGGCGTTCGGCGCGGAGCCGATACCGGCTTCGTTGGAGTAGAGGCCGCGCTTAAAGCCGTACATCAGGCAGGAGCCCATAAAGCCGCCGAAGATCGCCTGGAAGTCAAACGCGTTGGAGAAGATCATGCCGAACATCGGCCCGATGTTCTTCGCGTTGAGCACCAGCGCGACGAGGGACATGAGCACATACAGAACGCCCATGATGGGGACGAGCGTGCCCGTGACCTTGACAAGGCGCTTGCCGCCGCCGAGCATGGTATAGAGGAACAGCAGCGCGATAACCGCGCCGATGACGGCGGCAGTCGCCTTCGGGTTTGCCTGATAGAAGCTGAAACCGGAGAACGCGCTCTGAAGGTTGTACGCCGCGAGCATGTTGTAGCCGACGGCGTAGGTGATGATCAGCGCCACGACGAACACGATCGCGAGCGGACGGTTGTGCAGCGCCGCCTCGATGTAGTACGCGGGGCCGCCGTAGGAGCCGCCCTCGGGGTCCTTCTTCTTATAGACCTGCGCGAGCGTGGACTCCACGAACGCGCTTGCGCCGCCGAGAATGGCGGTGACCCACATCCAAAACACCGCGCCGGGGCCGCCCATGCAGATGGCGGTGGAGACGCCGATGATGTTGCCCGTGCCGACGCGGGACGCCGTCGAGATCATCAATGCGCCGAAGGACGAGATCGAGCCCGCGCTCTTGGGCTTTTCGCTGACGACACGGATGGACTCTCCGAAGAGCCGGAACTGGGGGCATTTGGTACGAACGGTGAAATACAGTCCGCCGCAGAACAGCAGCAGCGCCAGGGGCCAGCCGGTGAGATAGAGCAGGAAATTCCAAACAGCCATAACGATTTTCTCTCCCTTTAAATTTTTTTAGGACACCTGAAAAATTATACAGATTCTTAACGCGGATTTCCACACTTTCACGCGTTTTCTCGCTTTTGAACAAAGCGGGCGCGCAAAATTCGGTCAAAGCGCCGTTTTTACGACTGCTCCGAGTCGAAGGTGTGCAGGTGCATTTCGCGCGAGAGGTACTCCAGCGCGTAGCCGCCGCCGATGCTGTTGCCCTTCTCGTCGAGCGCGGGGCCGTAGGTGCCGATGCCCATTTGGTTCTCGACGCTCGCCATGATGCCGCCGCCGACGCCGCTCTTGCACGGCAGACCCACGCGCACGGCGAACTCGCCGGAGCGGTCGTACATGCCGCAGGTGAACATCAGCGTCTTGACCGTGCGCACGGTCTGCGGGCTTAAAAGCCGAATGCCGCTGCGCGGGTCGACGCCGCCGTTCGCGAGGATGAGGCCGAGACCCGCCAGCGAGCGCGCGGTGACGCTCAGCGAGCAGAGCTTGAAGTAGAGGTCGACGGTCTTGAGCACGTCGCCGGTGAGCACCTCCTTGCTCTTGAGCAGGTAGCCGATGGCGCGGTTGCGGTCGCCGGTGTCGGATTCGGAGTGGTAGACCGCCTCGTCAAGCACGATCTGGTCGTCCATGCAGATCGCGCGCGTGAAGTGCAGCAGGTCGTCGAACGAAAAGTCCGGCGCCAGCAGGTTGACGATCTCGATCGCACCGGCGTTGATCATCGGATTGAAGGGGCGGTTGCTCGCGGTGTCGAGCTTGAGGATGGAGTTGAACGCGTCGCCGGACGGCTCCATCATCACATGGGAAAAGGTGTCATTGAACCCTCTGTATTTCAGGCTG
>CAMVGI010000151.1 GCA_947166955.1 uncultured Clostridia bacterium
TTCTGCTACGGCGCGCCGCCGCACGCGGGCATCGCCCCGGGCGTCGACCGCATGGTGATGCTGCTCGCGGGCGAGGATTCCATCCGCGAGATCATCCCCTTCCCGATGAACAAGAACGCGCAGGACGTGATGATGGGCGCGCCGAGCGAGGTCACGCCCAAGCAGCTTGCCGAGCTGCATATCGCCGTCACCGCGAAGGAGGACGAATGACGCGCCGCATCGCAATTCTATTATGCTTGCTTTTGACGCTCGCCGGCTGCGGCGGGCGTCAAAACGATACGCCCGAGCCGGCGGCGGAAGCGCCGGCGCAGGAGACGACGGAGGCGGAGCCGAAAGAGTCGCGCTATCTGCCCGAGCATTCGCCCGGCACGCCGAGCGAAACGCCGCCGGAGGACGAGGGCCTCTCGCCCGAGGAGCAGCAGGCGCGCGATGCGGAGCAGGCGGCGGCAAGGCGCGAGGAGCGGCTGCAAGCCCTGTTCGACGGCATGACGCTGGAGGAGAAGGTCGGGCAGCTCTTCTTTGCGCGCTGTCCGGAGGTCGGCGCGGCGGAGAAGATCGCAAGCTGCCACCTCGGCGGCGTGCTGCTTTTCACGCGGGACTACAAGGACGCCGCGGGCAATTGGCTCACGGCGGAGCAGTTCAGCGCGAAGATGGACAGCTTCCAGACCGCCGCGCGGTACGACACGGGCATCCCGCTGTTCATCGGCTCGGACGAGGAGGGCGGCACGGTCACGCGCGCGAGCCGCAATCCCAACCTGTTTCCCGAAAAGTCGCGCTCGCCGCAGGAACTGTACGCCGCGGGCGGCATCGGGGAGATCATGAACGACACGATGCAAAAGAGCTACCGCCTGCGCGAGCTGGGCGTCAACGTCAACTTCGCGCCGGTGTGCGACGTGTCCACCGACCCGAACGACTTCATTTACGCCCGCACGCTCGGCATGGACGCGCGGCACACGGCGGAATATGTGCTCCGCGTGGTGCTCGCGATGGGCGACGCGGGGATGGGGAGCGTTTTGAAGCACTTCCCCGGCTACGGCGACAACGTCGACACGCACACGGGCGTCGCCGTCGACAGCCGCCCGTTCACGACCTTCGAGCAGTCCGACCTTCTGCCGTTCGCCGCGGGCATCCGCGCGGGCGCGAAAGTCGCGCCATTCGTGCTCGTGAGCCACAACATCGTCGAGTGCATGGACGACGCGTATCCCGCGTCCCTCTCCCCTGCCGTGCATCAGCTTCTGCGCGAGCGCATGGGCTTTCAGGGCGTCGTGCTCACGGACGACCTCGCGATGGACGCGGTGAAGGCGTACGCCAGGGACGGGCGCGTTGCGGTGCTGGCGCTTCAGGCGGGCAACGACATGCTGGTGACGACGGATTTTGAGACGGAGATCGCCGAGGTGCTGGACGCGGTCGCGGACGGCACGCTCGACGAGGCGATCGTCGACGCGGCGTGCCTGCGCGTGCTGCGCGCGAAGGCGGCGCGCTTCGTGATGCCATATGATACGGACAACGGAGGCTGAGGAAATGACCGAAACGAAGAAGCTTTACTACGACGACCCGTTTTTGCGCGAGTTCTCCGCGCGCGTCCTCTCCTGCGAGGCGGGAAAGGGCGGCTACAGCGTCGTGCTGGACGCGACGGCGTTTTATCCCGAGGGCGGCGGACAGGGCGCCGACCACGGCGCGCTCGGCACGGCGCACGTGCTCGACGTACACGAGAAGGACGGCGTGATCACGCACCTGTGCGACGCGGCGCTCACGCCCGGCGAGACCGTGCGCGGCACGATCGATTGGGCGCGCCGCTTCGACCACATGCAGCAGCATTCGGGCGAGCACATCTGCTCGGGGCTGATCTGCGAAGCCTACCGCTGCGACAACGTCGGCTTCCACATGGGCGCGGATATCGTCACCATCGACTTCAACGCGGACATTGACTGGGACGGCCTCATGGAGATCGAGCGCCGCGCGAACGAGTACATCTGCGAGGATCACGGGATCGACATTCATTTTTATCGCGGCGCGGAGCTCGACGCCATCGAATACCGCAGCAAGAAGCCGCTCGACGGCGACGTGCGCATCGTCTCCTTCCCCGGCGCGGACTGCTGCGCCTGCTGCGGCACGCACGTGAAAAGCAGCGGACAGGTCGGGCTCGTCAAGTTCCTCTCGTGCCAGAAGTTTCGCGAGGGCGTGCGCATCGAACTCCTGTGCGGCGCGCGTGCGTACCGCTATCTTGCCGCCACGTGGGAGCAGAACCTGCGCGTGGCGCAGTCGCTTTCCGCCAAGCCCACCGAAAGCGCGGCGGCGGTCGCGCGCATGGCGGACGAGCTGGGGCAGCTCAAGCTGCGCGCGTCGCGTCTGGAGGCGCAGGTGTTCGCGCAGGTCGCCGCGCGTCTTGCGGGCGAGGGCGACGTGGTGCTGTTCGAGGAGGACATGTCCCCCGAGAGCGTCCGCAAGCTCTGCGACGCGGTGATGAACACCTGCGGCGGGCGCTGTGCGGTGTTTGCGGGCACGGACGGCGCGTGGAAGTACGCGCTCGGGCAGTTGGACGGCGATCTGCGCGAGCTGGTGAAGTCGCTCAACGAAGCGCTCCGCGGCCGCGGCGGCGGCAAGCCCAATTTCGCGCAGGGCAGCGCAAGCTGCACGCGCGCGGAGGCGGAGGCGTTCTTCGCCAAGCAGTGAGGCGCCGTTGAGAACGCGTTTTCCGACGCCAAAAGAGAAAAGCGCCGGTGAAGGTCGAATGAAACCTTCACCGGCGTTTTTTGTTTTCAGAAACGTTTTACGCGAGCACTTTCTTCAGCTTCGCGAAGCGCGGCAGCGAGTCCACCTTGACCATCTTCGTCTCGCCCTGGATGAGCGGGAGCGCGTAGTCGATGAACTCATGCTTCACGCCGTTGTGCGCGTCGTTGATCCACTCCAGCGGCACCTTCTTCTCGTAGTTGGCGACGTCGGTGAGGTTCAGCAGCTTGGTCTTGCAGGCGTAGCGGCCGTTCACGGTCTCGCGCTCGAAGGCGACCATCTTGTCCGTGATGCCCGCGACGGCGTTCTCGACCGCCGCCTTGCCCGCCATGAAGCTCTCCTCGATGTCGGTCTCGCTCGCGAGATGCGCGCCGCAGCGCTGGAGAAGGCTCAGCTCGATGCCGCGCACCTTCGCGCCGGTCTTTTCCTTGACGATGTTCGCCAGCAGCGCCGCGAGGCCGCCGAGCTGCGCGTGGCCGAAGCCGTCCGTCGCGCTGGTCTTCGCCTCGGAGACGAAGCTGCCGTCGGCGTAGTGGATGCCCTCGGACACGGCGACCATGACGTTGTTCTTTTCCTTCCAGATGCGCTCGACGTCGGCGAGGAACTTGTCCATGTCGAAGTCGGTCTCGGGCAGGTAGATGAGGTCGGGGCCGCAGCCGTATTCGCACGCGAGCGCGGAGGCGGCGGTCAGCCAGCCGGCGTGGCGGCCCATGATCTCGATGATGCAGACCATGCCTTTGTCGTACACGTGCGCGTCCTGCCAGACCTCCATGCAGCTCGTGGCGATGTACTTCGCCGCCGAGGCGAAGCCCGGGCAGTGGTCGGTGCCGAAGAGGTCGTTGTCAATGGTCTTGGGAACGCCCATCACGCGGCATTCGTAGCCGACCTTCTGCATATACTTGGAGATCTTGTTGCAGGTGTCCATGGAGTCGTTGCCGCCGTTGTAGAAGAAATAGCGGACGTCATGCTTCTTGAAGACCTCAAGGATGCGCTTGTAGTCCGTGTCGTCCTCGTCGGGGTCCTTCATCTTGTAGCGGCAGGAGCCGAGCGCGCTCGACGGGGTGAACTTGAGAAGCTCCAGCTCCTTCGGGTCCTCCTTGCCCATGTCGAACAGGCGGTCGTTGAGAACGCCGACGATGCCGTGCTCGGCGCCGTAGACGTTGGTGATGTTGGGGTTATCCAGCGCGGTGCGGATGACGCCGTAGGCGCTCGCGTTGATGACGGAGGTGGGGCCGCCGGACTGCCCGATGATGCACGCGCCTTTGAGTTCAGCCATAAATAGAATCTCCTTTATTTTTGATCGTTTTTTCCGGCGACATGCGCGTCGGAAAAAACACTTTGCGCGGAGCGCCCGTGCGCCGCAGGCGTGCGGGAAGCGCAGCGTGGGGGAATCTAAAGGGGGGACCTGTCCCCCCCTTTAAGTTATTTACGCTTTGCCGTTGCAGCCGAGCACGTCGGTGATCTTGTGCTCGACCATCGCCTTGATCGCCTCGCGGCCGGGCTTGAGGTACTGGCGCGGGTCGAAGTGGTCGGGATGCTCGGCGAAATGCTCGCGGATGCACGCGGTCAGCGCGAGGCGCAGGTCGGAGTCGATGTTGATCTTGCAAACCGCCATGCTCGCGGCCTTGCGCAGCTGCTCCTCGGGGATGCCGACGGCGTCGGGCATCTTGCCGCCGTACTTGTTGATGGTGTCGACGAACTCCTGCGGGACGCTCGACGAGCCGTGCAGAACGATCGGGAACCCGGGCAGGCGCTTGGCGACCTCTTCGAGAATGTCGAAGCGCAGCGGGGGCGGGACGAGCTTGCCGCTCGCGTCGCGCGTGCACTGCGCGGCGGTGAACTTGTACGCGCCGTGGGAGGTGCCGATGGCGATG
>CAMVGI010000152.1 GCA_947166955.1 uncultured Clostridia bacterium
CAGAACGCGCGGTTGTCCCGAAAAGCATAGGCAAGGATGACCCCGACGGCATAATAGATGGCATTCCCGATCACAAACGCCCAGAACATGATCCGTTCAAGATTCCCGACATGCGCCAGAAACAGCGCCGCAACGAACAGCAGCGACGCTGCAAAGGTGACATAGCGTATCCATCCGATCTTCTTCCGTGGTTCCGACGGCGTCTTGTAGGGAAGGAAATCCAGTACCATCGCCGTCCAGCAGGCATAGCCGCACCAGCCCCGCCCGAACAGAAGCGGCCCGAAGATCTTTGCCACCGCATAGTGGATCGTCGCCGCCTCGAAAACGCCGGTGAACAGGTAATACCAGAATCCCTCAATCTGCATATTTTCACCGCAGACAAGGCCGAGATAGATCAGCATATACAGGCCGACCAGCAGTTGAACGACGCGGCGGGCATGCCGGTGTTTTCTGATCAGCAGGAACATTCCCAAAGCGATCGAGCACCCGATGTAGCTGAAGTTTAAGAGATAGAAAACGTTTTCCTTTGTCAGCCATAACGTAACGGCGACGGTCTCAAAGACTGCCAGCATGATGATGGGCAGCGCGTATTTCTTCACGGTATCCCCCTTTTCTCACATTACCGGTTTTGTGAGTTCCTTGCGGGCGTATTCTCTTACTTGGCGCAATTTCCAAAATCGGCATACAGGTCCTTTGCGAGCTTCTTTAGGGCCGTCTGGTCGATCTCGTTTTGGAATTGCAGCTTTTGCGTAAAGCCGAACCGATTCCCGTTGTCGAGGAAGCCGCCGACGCGGATATGTCCGGCCTTGTCCGCGGAAAACTCGATATAGCATTCATCGACGTACGGCACGGTCAGTCTGGCGGAACCGTTCAGCCGCTCATACAGCTCATTCAGCCGCACGGCAAATTCCGCAAGGTCGCGGACGTCGATATCCAGCATCGTTTTCGCGGAAAAATCATAGCTTGTCACGCTGATCATCAAGCTGGTGTTGACGATCTCGCCGAGATCCTCTTTGTGGACGATCGGCTCCAGGCTCAGCAGAAATTCGTCCGTTTCGATCTTGTATTTGCGGGAGATTGTTCCTGACACCTCGATCATATTCACTCCTCCGAAAGTGCGGTTCCGCGTTTGCGGCTCCGCGTCTGCGCGTAGCTCAAATCCAGCAGTTCCGTCACGGTCTCGTCCGCCGCCGAGCCGTCCAGCAGAACGCCGAGCCAGTGCGTCTTGTTCATGTGATACGCCGGGATGACGCCGCTCTTCCCGAGGTAAGAGCCGCCCAGCAGCGGTCCGGTCTTCACGTCCATGAGATAGACGATGTCCCCGCCCGAAAGCCCCAGCCGGTCGCGGCGCACGTCCATCACGACGGCGTACCACTTCCGGTTCCCGCGATGGCGCAGCACAAAGGTATTCGGCGAGCTTTCCCATAGGTATTCCGGCTCCGTGCCGTACTGCTCTTGCGCGTAGGCGATCAGTTCATCCTTTGTCATTGTGTTTCACCGTTCTTCCAGTCTTGAGCCGTCAGCGCGCCGATTGCGCGCTCATAGTCACCGTCGATCAGCGTCACCGGCAAGCCGCGCCGCTCGCAGCTGCGGCGCACCGTGCGGTTGTCGCGCTTTAGTTCCTCGATCGTGCAGTCGTCGCAAAGCCGTGCCTCGACGTCCGAGGCGTGGCGCCGGATTTCCTCGAAATGCGCGTCGATGTAGGCGTCGGTCATGGCGAGGCAGATAAAGCGTATCTCCGCGAGGTATCGCGCGTCAAAGTCCTCCTGCCAGCCAAACGGGATATAGCAGCCCTCGACGATCAGATTCTGCCGGTTTTCGATCGCCGTCTTCACCATCTCGCGCACGATCGGCCAGAGATATACCGTCAGCGCCTCGTCGTCCTCCGGCGTCAGCATGGTGCTGCCGCTGCGGATCAGCCCCATCTTCAGATGGTCGATGGAAAGATACGGATAACGATAGCGCTCCAGCAGCCTCTGCGCGAGCAGCGTCTTGCCCGTATGCGTCGCGCCGGTAATCAGAATGACCATTCCTTGTTTCTCCTTTTAGTGGAGTTTATCATAACCGCCCGCGGCTGGCAAGTATCAAGGATGCGCCTCGGGCAAAGGGCGGCTCTCTTCGCCTTTTTCACAAGAAAGCATCGGGCGAACGCCTCAAATTAAGCATTCTTGATGAAAAATCATCATGCGCTTTACTTCTCTTCCGTTAAAGCTTAGGATATAAGCACAGGTCTCGCTGAAAGCGAGGCAAACAAAGGAAGGAGAAACAATATGAGACCCATGATCCGCAAGCTTCTCTCAGGCGCGCTCGCGCTGATGCTCGTCATCAGCCTGCTGCCCGCCGCACTTGCCGCCGACGGCGACAAGCACGTCACCATCCTCGGCACCTCGGATATGCACGGCAATATCTGGGGCTTCAGCTACGAAGACGGCAAGGAAACCGCCAACAACGGCATGGCGCGCCTTTACACCTATATCGAGCAGGTGCGCAAGGAGAACCCGAACACGTTCCTTGTGGACGCGGGCGACGATATCCAGGGCACCATCCTCACGGACGATCTGGCCAACAAGCAGCCCGATCAGGAGCATCCCGTGCTCTCCGCCATGAACTTCATGCAGTACGACGCCATGACGCTCGGCAACCACGAGTTCAACTGGGGCGTCGACACCATGAAGAAGATCCTCGGTCAGGCGAAGTTCCCCGTCCTCGGCGCAAATGTGCTGAACAAGGACGGCAAGCCCGTCACCGGCAACGGCTGGACGATCGTGGAACGCGGCGGCGTCAAGGTCGCCGTCATCGGCGTCTGCACGCCTGATATCCCCATCTGGGACGGCGACAAGCAGGGTATCGGCGAGACGACCTTTGAGGCGGCGAACGTCGCGGTGAAGAAGGCCATCGCCGAGATCGGCGGCAAGGCGGACGTTATCGTGGTCAGCGCGCACATGGGTGTGTTTGCCGAGTTCGACGAGGACGGCGGCTCCGACGCGGCGCAGAAGATCCTCGACGACAACCCCGAGGTCGACGTGCTGCAGGTCGCTCACATGCACATCACCGTCAACGACAAGCAGGGCAAAACCGTCATCGGCGGCGTGCGCAACAGCGGCGTTGAGATCGCTCGTTTCGATCTCACGCTCGACAAGGACAACAAGGTCACCGATTCCAAGGTCGAGATCGTCGAGATGAAGGACTTTGCTCCCAGCGAAGAGATCCGCGCCATCCCGGTCGTCGCCAAGATGCACCAGGAGACCATTGACTTCATCAAGGGCGGCGGCTCCGGCGAAAACGGCGAGGGCGGCAAGGCGCTCGGCGTCACCTCCGCCAAGTTCCAGCCCGCCAACGAGATCGCGGGGCTTCCCGAGGGCAAGCTGCAGGATACCGCCGTCATGGATCTCATTCTGAAGATCCAGCTGGAAAACTCCGGCGCGGACGTCACCTCCTGCGCTCTGTTCAAGGACACGAGCGACCTGCCCGAAGGCGACATCAACTACGGCAACATCTTCGATATCTATAAGTACGACAACACCCTCTACCGCATGGACGTCACCGGCAAGGAACTCAAGGCGTATATGGAGTGGGCCGCCGCCTGCTACAACACGTGGAAGCCCGGCGACATCAACATCTCCTTTGACCCCGACAAGCCCGGTTACCTTTACGACATGTTCGCGGGCGTCAATTACGAGATCAACCTCTCCATGCCTGCCGGCGAGCGCATTGAAAACGTCACCTTCAAGGGCGAGCCGCTCAAGGACGATCAGGTCATCAAGCTCGCGATCAACAACTACCGCTACTCCTCCGGCATCAAGGCGCAGAATCTTGCCGCGGGCAAGCGCGATTGGGAGTCCTCCAACTCCATCCGTGACATGATCGTCGCTTACTTCGGTGAAAATTCACCGGTGGAACCGACTGTCGACAACAACTGGAAGATCACCGGTGTTGACCTCAGCAAGGACGACCCGCGCCGCGCTGAAATCATCGGCCTCATCAACGAAGGCCTGCTTGACACGCCGTATAACGCCTCCTACAACCTCGCCGACTACGATAAGCTCGTCGCCGAGGCAAAGACGAAGAACGTCGTGCTCGACGGCAAGGCGTCTGCCATCGCCTCCGTCGACGGCTACTATCGTCTGCGCGACCTCGCCACGCTCCTCAAGGGCACGAAGGGCGCGTTCAATGTCGAGTGGAACGGTCAGGTCGTTATCGATCTCGGCGGCGAGTACACCGCCGACGCCCTCAAGCCGCTCGCCAGCGGCGTCAAGGGCGAGGCGCGCCAGCTTACCGCTCAGGTGAACGGCAAGGCGGTCACCGTTGACGCCGTTCTCTGCGAGGACAACTACTTCATCAGCGCCGACGGCATCACCAAGCTGCTCGGTCTCGGCGCCGCGCAGCAGGATTGGTATCTGCTTCTCACCGCCAACGGCGCGGAGGCAGTCAACTTCTCGCACTGATTCGGTCGCAGTCGGTACAGCAAGCCCAAACGGCAAAGCAATAAAGGGCGCGTTAAAAACGCGCGCGGAAAAAGCGGGGTCAGGAGCCCTAAAAAGGGCTTCCTGATCCCGCTTCCTTTGTCTTCAGCATTTGCTGAGACCGTAG
>CAMVGI010000153.1 GCA_947166955.1 uncultured Clostridia bacterium
GGAGACCTGCAATCTCTTCAAGAAGGAGGCGAAATAAGATGCCGAACATGAGCCTTACCAAGAATCCGATGCCCTCTCAGGAGCCGGATGTCCGCAACAAGAACTTTTTGGAGGTCGCCCTCGGCTACACCGAGGAGCAGGCGCTCGACGAGGCGCAGCGCTGCCTCAACTGCAAGAATCCGCTGTGCGTGCAGGGTTGCCCCGTGAACGTACATATCCCGCAGTTTATCGAGAAGATCGTCGCCAAGGACTACGAGGGCGCGTATCAGGTCATTCATGAGACGAGTTCGCTGCCCGCGGTCTGCGGCCGCGTCTGCCCGCAGGAGACCCAATGCGAGATGCACTGCATCCGCGGCAAGAAGGGCGATCCCGTCGGCATCGGCCGTCTGGAGCGCTTCGTCGCCGATTGGCACAACGAGCATGTGAGCGAAGCGCCCGCAAAGCCCGCGTCCAACGGCCACAAGGTCGCCGTCATCGGCTCCGGCCCCGCGGGTCTCACCTGCGCGGGCGACCTCGCCAAGAAGGGCTACGAGGTCACGGTGTTCGAGGCGCTGCACCTCGCCGGCGGCGTGCTGGTGTACGGCATCCCCGAGTTCCGTCTTCCGAAGAAGATCGTGCAGAAGGAGGTCGACGGCCTCAAGGCGATGGGCGTGAAGTTCGAGACGAACATGGTCATCGGCCGCGTCGTCTCCATCGACGAGCTGATGGCGCAGTACGGCTTCGAGGCGGTGTTCATCGGCTCCGGCGCGGGACTTCCGATGTTTATGCATATTCCGGGCGAGAACCTTTGTGGCGTCTATTCCGCCAACGAGTTCCTGACCCGCATCAATCTGATGAAGGCCTACAAGCCCGATTCCGACACGCCGCTCATGCCGCTTGAGGGCAAGACGGTCGCGGTCGTCGGCGGCGGCAACGTCGCGATGGACGCGGCGCGCTGCTCCAAGCGCCTCGGCGCGAATGTGTACATCGTCTACCGCCGCGGCATGGAGGAGCTTCCCGCCCGTCGCGAGGAGGTAGAGCACGCCGAGGAGGAGGGCATCATCTTCAAGACGCTGCACAACCCCGTCGAGATCCACGGAAACGAAAACGGTTACGTCTCCGGCATGACCTGCGTGAAGATGGAGCTGGGCGAGCCGGACGCCTCCGGCCGCCGCCGTCCGGTGGAGGTCAAGGGCAGCGAGTTCGAGCTTCCGGTGGACTGCGTCATCATGGCGCTCGGCACCAGCCCCAACCCGCTTATCAAGAACACGACGCCCGGCCTTGAGGTCAACAAGAAGGGCGGCATCGTCGTGAACGAAGCGGGCCTCACGTCCCACGCGGGCGTCTACGCCGGCGGCGACGCCGTCACCGGTGCGGCGACGGTCATCCTCGCCATGGGCGCGGGCAAGCTCGGTGCGAAGAGCATCGACGAGCAGCTCGGCAAATAACGCGGCAAATAATAAAAACCCCCCGCCGTTTTCAAAACGGCGGGGGGTTTGTCATGCAGCGGCATACGAAGCCTTACTGTTTGCTTTTTTTCGTCTCGGCGGTCTCGCGCATGACCTGCGCCTTGAGCTCGGCGTCGTCCTTGAGTTTCTTGAGGTCGGCCTGCACCTTTTCCTTCTTGATCTCGCCTTCCATCAAAACGGCGTCCTTCTTGGCGGCAAGCTCCTTGACTTCCTCGCTGTCCGCCTTCTTCTTGATGTCGCGGCGGATCTTCTTCAGTTCGCCCTTGACCTCGCGCATATTTTCCTTGTTTTCCGCAAGACCGGCTTTGATTCCGGTTTTCAGCTCTTTTGCGGCTGCCTTCAGTTCCTTCTTGTCCATCGTGCATCCCTTTCTGTTAAACTGAAATAGTTTGATGCCGCGATCGCATCGCTTATCGACCCTGTCATTATATCATTTCTGGCAAAGTTTACAAGAGGAAATGGGCGGGCGCGTCAAAAATTGTTTGGGCTTGCGGAAGAGTAAAAAGAATGGTAAAATATCAGCAATACGGCGGAGGAGGCGGAACGATATGCTGCTGTTCAACTATCAGCTTCATATTGCGGAGCAGGATGGGCCAAGCGTGCTTCAGGGGAACTTTGAGCTGAGCGGGGGCGAGAAGCGCGTCGTCTGCGAGCTGCCGGAGGGTAGGATCGAGTCCGTGATCGCCTCGACGCCGCTGCATATCGCGGACGGGGGCAAGATTTTTATGAACGGCTTCCAGACGTGGACCTACTGCCCCGAGTACACGGTGCGCGACGCGATCCGGCCGCATGCGCCGCTGCCCAAAAGCATGGTGGACAAGTTTAGCCTCGACCGCTACGGCGATTACCATTTTGTGAACTATCCCAGCCATCCGGGCATGACGCACGGCTTTTCCTACTGCTATTTCCGCAGGGGAGACCATTATCGCCTGCTTGCCTCGCTCGACGAGCGTCCGGGCTATACCATCTTCCGCTACAACGCCATCGAAGGCGAGCTGACGATCGAGAGCGATTGCGAGGGGCTTCGCTGCGGCGGCGCGTTTCACGCGTTTGACCTGTTCTATGCCGAGGGCAGCGAGGACGAGGTGTTCGACGCCTGGTTTGCCGCGCTGCGGATTAAACCGCGCACGGAGAAGAAGCTTGCGGGCTATTCGAGTTGGTATAACCGCTATCAGAACATCAACGAGCAGACGATCCTCGACGATTTGAACGGCTGTGCGGGGATGCTCGAACACGGCGACCTGTTCCAGATCGACGACGGCTGGGAGCCGCTTGTCGGCGATTGGCTTGAGCCGGACAAGAAGAAATTCCCCAGCGGCATGCGCGCCGCCGTGGACGCCATCCACGCAAAGGGGTTCAAGGCGGGACTTTGGCTCGCGCCGTTTGTGGCGCAGGAGGGGTCTGCGCTGCTGCGCGAGCATCCCGATTGGTTCCTGCTCCACGACGGGGAGAAATGGTCGGACGGCTGCAATTGGGGCGGCTTCTATTCGCTGGACATCGACAACGAGGCGGTCGTGGACTATCTCACGCGGGTGTTCCGGCGCGTTTTCGACGAATGGGACGTCGATCTGGTGAAGCTGGATTTCCTCTACGCCGCCGCGCCGTTCGGCTCGGAGACCGAGAGCCGCGCGGGACGCATGATCCGCGCGATGGAGTTGCTGCGCCGCCTCTGCGGGGACAAGGAGATCCTCGGCTGCGGCGTGCCGGTCATGCCCGCGTTCGGGCTGGTGGAATACTGCCGCGTCAGCTGCGACGTGACGCTCGATTGGGACGATAAGGTCTATATGCGCCTCATCCACCGCGAGCGCCCCTCGACGCGTCAGGCCATCGGCAACTCCGTATTCCGCCGCCAGCTCAACGGGCGTGCCTATCTGAGCGATCCGGACGTCTTTTTCCTGCGCGAGAACAACGTCCGCCTAAACAAAAAACAAAAGATGATGCTTGCGACGCTCGACGCCGTGATCGGCGGCGTGTTCCTGCATTCGGACGACATGTCGAAGTATACGCCGGAGGCGAAGGAGTTCTACCGCAGGCTCCGCCGCATCCGCGAGGCAACGGACGTGCGCGTCGAAACGAACGGCGCGTGGAAACTGTCCTATACGCTTGACGGTGAGCGCTGCGAGCTTCCGTTGGAGCATCTGCCGTAAATTTTTTTGAAGAAGGGGGTTGACAAACCTCCTTTTTTCTGTATAATTAATTTAGCTCAATTAAATTTAAAAAAATACAAGGAGGAAAAGGCATGAACGTTTACGATTTTACGGTGAAGACCCGCAAGGGGGAGAATGTTGCGCTGTCCGATTTTCGCGGCAAGGTGCTGCTGATCGTCAACACCGCGACCGGCTGCGGGTTTACGCCGCAGTATAAGGAGCTGCAGGAGCTTTATGACGCCGACCGCGACAAGGGGCTGGAGATTCTGGACTTTCCCTGCAACCAATTTGCCGATCAGGCGCCCGGCACCGACGAGGAGATCCATACCTTCTGCACGGGACGCTTCGGCATCACGTTTCCGCAGTACGCAAAGGTCGACGTAAACGGCGAGAACGCGATCCCGCTTTACAAGTGGCTGACGGAGAACACGACCTTCGACGGATTCCACGGCCCCGCGGGGCTGGCGCTCGGCGCCGTCGTGAAAAAGATGGACAAGGATTACAAGAACAACGGCAGCATCAAGTGGAACTTCACGAAGATCCTCATCGACCGCGACGGAAACATCGTGGGGCGCTTCGAACCGACCGAATCCATGGCGAAGGTCAAGAAGGCGGTCGAAGCGGTTCTGTAAAACAAACGTCTGGTCTTATAATAATATTCGTATCTGGATATTTTAATACGTTCAGCTTCACGCTATGGTAGAGAAAACGCCAAGAGGGAGGCATTTACCATGAACGAGAAGCTTTCAACCAGAAAAATCATCTATACGGCGCTGATGACGGCGCTTGTCTATGCCGCGACGCTGATCGCGTTTCCGCTGCTGGGGAGCAAGGTGCGCCTTGCCAATCCGGTGTCGCTGCTCGGCAGCCTGCTGATGGGGCCGGTGCTCGGCGGCCTTGCGTCGGGGCTTGGCAGCCTCATTTACGACATTCAGACCGGCTACGGCTTCGAGGGCATCATCTGGTTCGTTTCCAAGTTCGCGATGGCGTGGGTC
>CAMVGI010000154.1 GCA_947166955.1 uncultured Clostridia bacterium
CCGCGCTTTTCTCCGTCGCCTCGCGCACGGCGGTGCTCGATTACTGCGGCGACTACCACATCACGCTCTCGTCCTCCGCGCCCGATTACGCTTCGATGGCGGGCGCGCTCAAAACGCTCTCGCTCTTCAAGGGCACCAACACCGGCTACGGGCAGGGCTTCGATTTGGAGGTGACGCCCACGCGCATCCAGGCGCTCGTCATGCTCATCCGCCTGCTCGGCGAGGAGGACGCGGCGCTCGCGTGTACCTCCCCCGTTTCGTTCAAGGACGTCGCCGCGAATTATTGGGGGCGCCCCTACATCGCGTACGCCGTTGAAAAGGGCTACACCAACGGCGTGGAGGACAACAAGTTCGCCCCCGACCGCAGCGCGAACGAGGGCATGTACGTCGAGTTCGTCCTGCGCGCGCTCGGCTACAGCGACACGACGCAGACCGATATTTCCACCGCCGCGGACCGCGCGTTCGATGTGGGTGTCCTGACGGACGCCGAGCGCGTCGCGCTGCGTTCGGTGCCGTTTCTGCGCGCCGACGTCGTCTATCTCTCATGGTACGCGCTCGGTACGTCGCTGCCCGGCGGCAACGCGACGCTGCACGAGAAGCTTGAGGCCGCGGGCGTGTTCTCGCCCGACGCCTACGCGCATGCGCTGGAGCTGGTCCCCTCCGAACGGCTTTGAGCACGCTTTTTCACATGGCGCATACTATGGATTGAGGCCGCCCCAAAGGCTGTCTTAAGGGGCGTTCGCCCATATCTTCATAGGAGGTTGCGCTATGTACAACAACTGCTTTGGCGGCAACAGCTGCCTTTGGATCATCATCCTGATCCTCATCCTGTTCTGCGGCTGCGGCAACGGCTGCGGCAGCAACAACGGCTGCGGCAACAGCTGCGGCTGCTGAGTTGCACAATACACAGGCCCCCGCGCTTTCCGCGCGGGGGCCTCTCTTTGTTTTCCGTCAGTTTCAGGCGGTCTTGACCTGGATCATGTACTCGCCGACGTCAAAGGTGCTCAGCAGGAGGCTGCGGATCATCGTGCGCGCGTGCGTGTCGGCGCGCTTCAAAAGGCCCTTCGCGATCGCTTTTTCTTCTGCGTTTTCCTTGAGCGTGCGGTTTGTGGTGTTCACGTCCTTGACGCTGAAGGGGTTGAACACGCTGTTCTTTTCATCGTAGAGCTGAAAGCTGTTCTCGTCCAGCTCGGAGCTTAAGATGCGCGCCTTCGGCAGCGTGACCGTGATGCGTTTGCTCTCCTCGTCCTTTTCCACGGTGATCTGTTTAAAGTCGACGCCCGCCTTGATCGTCCCTTCATAGGTGTAGATGAACTTCGACTGCGTGAACGGAACGGTGACGTCGTAGCCGAACAGCTGCACGGACATGCTCTTGTCAAATGAACCGACCTCGGTATAGTTGTATTCCTCCGAGGCAAGCTCGCCGATGTCGCGCATCTTCTCCTGCATGATCTCGCCGGTGACGACCGCCTTGACCTCGACCGGCACCTCGACAAGCTTCTCCTTTTCGACGGGCACCTCGACGTATTCCACCGTCTTCTTGTTCTCGTACATACTCTTCGCCGCCGCGAATCCGCAGCCCGCGACAAGCACCAGCGCGATCAGCCCCGCCGTGATCTTCCACACGAGACGCTGCGCCGCGTCGTGCTTTTCCTCCTTGATTTCGCCAAGCTCCACTTTCATATCCCCGCCCCCTTTTTTCCTCTATAGTACCGTATTTTCACGAACGCCGCAAGCCCTTTTTCGCAAAGCGGAAACTCCCCTTGAAAACCGTCTCATTATATGTTAAACTATTTGTAATCTTGTGGAAAGGACGCGTATCATCATGGAATTCCTTTCGAATAAGCCTCTTCTCATCACCGATACCATCCTGCGCGACGCGCACCAGTCGCAGGCGGCGACGCGCATGACGCTTGAGGACATGCTCCCCGCGTGCGAAATTCTCGACTCCATCGGCTACTACTCCCTCGAATGCTGGGGCGGCGCGACCTTTGACGCGTGCATGCGCTTTCTCGACGAAGACCCGTGGGTAAGGCTCCGCACGCTGCGCGCGCATCTGCCGCACACGAAGCTCCAGATGCTCTTCCGCGGCCAGAACATTCTCGGCTACAAGCACTATGCCGACGACGTGGTGGACATGTTCTGTGCGAAGTCCATCGAAAACGGCATCGACATCATCCGCATTTTCGACGCGCTCAACGACATCCGCAATTTGGAGCAGGCGATCAAGTCCACGAAGAAGTACGGCGGCCACGTCGAGGCGACGCTTTCCTACACCATCTCGCCCATCCACAGCGAGGACTACTTCGTCGACCTCGCCAAGCAGCTTGAGCAGATGGGCGCGGACTCCATCTGCATCAAGGACATGGCGAACCTGCTGCTCCCGATGGACGCCTATTCCCTTGTCAAGCGCCTCAAGGAGACGGTGGGCATCCCCATCCATCTGCATACGCACAACACCACCGGCACGGGCGACATGGTCAACCTCATGGCGGCGTATGCCGGCGTCGATATTGTCGATACCGCGCTCTCCCCGCTCGCGAACGGCACCTCCCAGCCCGCGACCGAATCCCTCGTCGCGACGCTCAAGGGCACGGCGCGCGACACCGGCCTCGACCTCACCAAGATGAGCGACGCGGCGGCGCATTTCCGCAAGGTCGCGCAGCGGCTCAAGGACGCCGGCTCGCTCGACCCGAAGGTGCTCAACGTCGACACCAACACGCTTCTCTATCAGGTGCCCGGCGGCATGCTCTCCAACCTCATCTCCCAGCTCAAGCAGGCGGGCAAGGAGGATAAGTATTACGACGTGCTCGCGGAGATCCCGCGCGTGCGCGAGGACTTCGGCTTCCCGCCGCTGGTCACGCCGTCGAGCCAGATCGTCGGCACGCAGGCCGTGCTGAACGTCATCACCGGCGAGCGCTATAAGATGATCCCGAAGGAGTCCCGCGCCATGCTGCGCGGCGAATACGGCCAGCTCCCCGGCGAGGTGAGCGAAGAGGTGCGCGCCAAGGCCGGCATCAAGCCGGAGGAGGTCGTCACCTGCCGTCCCGCCGACCTGCTGGAGCCGGAGCTCGACAAGTACCGCGCCGAGTACGCGGGGCTTGCCCAGAGCGAGGAGGATATCCTCTCGCTCGCGCTGTTCCCGCAGGTCGCGCCGAACTTCATCAAAAAGCGCAACCTCAAGACGCCGCCCGTTCCGCGCACGATCGAACCGCTCGACCACCGCGAGCAGGAGCGTAGCGTCGCTCCCATCAGCAGAGGCTGACGTTTCGCTCCCGCGCGCTAAGCAGGCTTTAAAAGGAGAACGCCGAACGGCGTTCTCCTTTTTTGCATAATTCTCTTTCTTCCGCGCAAAATAAGCGCATCTTACCTGTACGGGAGGCATTTTATGGAACTCAAAGGCAGCAAGACCGAGCAGGCGCTGTGGCAGGCGTTCGCGGACGAGTGCAAGGCGCGCACGAGCTATGAGTTTTTCGCATCGCAGGCGCGTAAGGACGGCTATCAGCAGATCGCGGCGCTCTTTGACGAGACCGCGCGCAACGAAAAGGAGCACGCCGAGATGTGGTACAAGGAGCTGCACGGCAACCAGATGCCCGCAACGCTCCCCGCCCTGCGCGACGCGGCGCAGACCGAGAACCGCGAGTGGACGGATCTCTACAAAGGTTATGCCGAGACCGCGCGCGGCGAGGGATTTGACCGGCTCGCGGCGCTTTTTGAAAAGGTCGGCGAGATCGAGCGGCAGCACGAGGAACGCTATCGGAAGCTGATCGAAAACATCGAGGGCGGCCTCGTTTTCTCGCGTGAGGGCGACGCGGTGTGGCAGTGCATCGCCTGCGGACACATCTTCATCGGCAAAACCGCGCCGAAAACCTGCCCCGTGTGCGGTTATGCGCAGGGCTATTTCCAGCTCAAGGCGGAAAATTACTGAGAAAGGCGCTCGCGGTACAGCGAGCGTCTTTCTTTTCGGCCTTTCTTTTTGCAAAAAAAGTTGCAACCCGCCGCGTCAAAGAGTATAGTAGCAGTATGAGCAAAAAAGAGATAAAAACCGAATCGTTCCGCCAAAAACTCGCGCGCGTCGTGGAGGTCGGCTCGTCGGACGACTTTTTGAGCCGCGGCTATGACTTTTTCATCACGGGCGTTATCCTCGTCAATCTCATCGTCTCCGTCCTCGTCACGTTCGAGGACATCTACGCGGCGTGCGGGCCGCTGCTGGAGGCTGTCGAGGCGGTCACGTCCGCCTGCTTCGCGGCGGACTACGTGCTGCGCCTGATCGCGGCGCGGTACATCTTCCGTTCGGACTCGGAGCTGCGCTCGATCGCAAAGTACGTCGTTTCATTCGGCGGCGTCGTGGACCTTCTGAGCTTCCTGCCCTACTATCTGCCGTTCTTCCTGCCCGCGGGCGCGGTGGCGTTCCGTGTGTTCCGCATCATTCGCATCTTCCGCCTGTTCCGCATCAACGCGTATTACGATTCGCTCAACGCCATCACGGAGGTCCTGGTCAAGAAAAAGCAGCAGCTGCTCTCGTCCGTCTTCCTCATTTTCGTGATGCTCGTGGCGTCGAGCCTTTGC
>CAMVGI010000155.1 GCA_947166955.1 uncultured Clostridia bacterium
ATATAAACCGAGACAATCAACAGTCAATTTTACTACTTCGCAAAACGCAAAACGCAAAACGCAAAACGCAAAACGCAACAACCAAACACCGGTATCAGACGGCGGGCTTCGGTCCGTCGTTTTTGTATACACAATACCGCGGCGCGGCGGACAATCCGCGCTTCGCATCATTGGGACTTGCCAAACAAAAAAGGAAAGCGAAAGGAGAAAAGCGAAATGCTTGAATGGATGAGGGAGATCTTCGGTGACGCATACACCGAGGACCTCGACAAAAAGGTATCGAAGAAGATCGGCGAGCTGTTCGTCTCGCGTGCGGATTTCAACACCCGGACCGGGGAGCTGGAGACGGCGCGGCAGAAGATCGGCGAGCACGAGGGCACGATCGCGACGCTGCAGGCGGCGGCGACCAACGCCGAACAGCTGCAGAAGACCGTGGACGGCCTGAACGGACAGATCACCACACTCAAGCGCACGGCAGCGCTGGAAAAGGCGCTCTCGGCGCTGGGCGCGGTGGATCCCGGTTACGTGATCTACCGGAAGGGCGGCGTCGATCAGTTCGCTTTCGACAAGGACGGAAAGCATCCGAACGGCTGTTTTGCAAAAAAAAATAAAAAAACACTTGCAAATTCGAAATGCATATGATATAGTATATTGCGTTACGAATCCGGGTGTGGCGCAGTTGGTAGCGCGCTTGACTGGGGGTCAAGAGGCCGTGAGTTCAAGTCTCGCCACTCGGACCAAAAAAGTAACGATTTTAGCCGATATTTGGTTGAGATCGTTACTTTTTCTTTATATTCGTTGACTGACTGTTTCCCCGTACCAGAATCATACCAGAAAGATAACGGGGAGACACAGCGATACTTCAAATTCATCTGCGTGGGACGGAAAAGGCTTTGCTGAACTTCTGCGCGGCGGCCTGCCGCGTTTCCTCCTGGACGTGTAAGTAGTGTTCCGTCATTTCAATGTCGGCGTGGCCGACCATGCTTTGAATTGTCTCCATATCCACGCCCAACGCCTGTAGCTGGGAAACGTAGGTATGGCGGCAGCTATGCGGCGTCAGCATACGGACGCCGTCGATTTTGAGCAGCGCGTTTCGGTACTTGTCGCGGAAGTGTCGCGGGTCAAAGGGCTGTCCGGGAATGGCGCTGTCCCATACGAACTGCCCCGCCTGTTCGCGGAGGAACACGGCGCTTGGGCGGACGTTCGGCGGCACGGGTATGTCGCGCACGCTCCTCGCGGTCTTGGGCGGGCCGATGTGGGGCTTGCCCTTGACGACGTTGACCGCTTGGCGGACGTGGATGCACGAGCCGTCCGGCTCGATGTGCTGCGGCTCCAGCGCGAGGACTTCCTGCGTCCGCATCCCCGTGCCGAGCAAAAGCCGGATGGTATGCCCCGTCCGATCATGGGGGAGCTTCGCCATCAAAAGCTCGACTTCCTCTTTGGTAAACGCCTCCTTGCACTTCGGAGGCTGCGTTGAGCGCATCTTCTCGGCAAAGCGGACGGGGTTCTTGCGAATGAGGTCGTTCGCCTCGGCCTTGTGCATGATCTGATAGAGCATACTGCGGCACTTTTTGAGCAGCGAATCGGATTTGCCGGACGCGCGGACGCCTTTTAAGAAGTCCTCCACATCGAGCGCCTTGAGGCTGCACAGCTTACGGTCGCCGAAAGCGTCCATCAGCAGCTTGAGGGTATAGCCGTAGCTTTCGTAGGTCGTCGGTGACACGGAATCCCTGTATCCGTCGTACCACCGCTGCGCCCACTCGCGGAACGTGAGATTGGGGTCGATGTATAGCCCCGCCTCGACGTCCTTCTTGTAGGCCGCCATCTTGTCCTTTGCCTCTTTCTGCGTCTTGCCGTAGAAGCTCTTGTAGCGGCGTGTCCCGTCGTCCTTGTAGCCGACCATCATGGTACACTCCCACAGGCCGTTGGGCCGCTTGCGCAGCGTTCCCTCGCCATTGGAGCGTTTTCCTGCCATAGATCATCCTCCTTTGTTGTTTTCCTGTTCATCCCGTGCTTGACGCTCTTTCACCCGCTTTCTTGTCATTTTTGAGTTATAGGCACCCCGACACCGGGGAGAACAGTATTCGGCGCGCAAGTCCTCGGCAATAAAGAACTTGCCGCAATGCTTGCATTGCCTTATGGCCTTATGCCAGATTGACAATGCTCAAGCCTCGCTTCTTCGCGTATTTTACCGTATACGCTGTGCCGCCCGTCTGCTCTGTCAGATAGCAAACACATACGTCGCTGTGATCGACGAGCGGTTGCGGCGCTGCATACAGCCGCGGTAGTAATGCTCCGCGAGGCAAACCACCTCGTCGGCGGCGTCCGTAATGCGCTTATGCCGCGCTCGATCCTCCGCACTCCACCGCGCCGCTTGCTCTGCATGAGGCATCACGACCACAAGGCGGAGGGCAGATATGTCCGCTCGACACTCTATCACGGCCTCGGATGCAAGGGTATCAAAGCCCTGTGCGCCTCCGGCGTAATAGGTGGTAATATGCTTTTCGCTGTAAAGCTGATCAATGGTCTGAATGAGTTTCTTTTGTATATCGTCCGATAAGGCGGGCGGTATCTTTCGATGCCCGGTAAAGCAACAGGCGTACATATAGCAACCCTCCGGCTTGGGATATATCGCATATTATAGCATGGCGTTTTCAAAATTGCGATATGTCCCACACGATTTATCGTAAATATGGATAGACTTTCATTGCGATATGTCGTGATGAAAGGGGCCTGAGGCATGAATACAAAGGAAGCAGTTGCAAAGAGGATTTTGCAACTCTGCGAGGAAAAAGGGCTTGCCGTAAACGCATTGGCTAATCTTGCTGGCATTGCTCCGTCTACGATCTACAGTATGTTGAACGAGAAAAGCCAAAACCCCGGCGTCGTTTCCATCAAGAAGATTTGCGATGGTATTGATATTTCTGTCCGCGAGTTCTTCAACTGCGATCTGTTTGAGGATTTGGAGCAGGAGATCAAATAGGTCGAAATTGAATGATAAGAACACAGTAAAATGCAAAGAGCGAGAGGCTTGTCCTCTCGCTCAGTTGGCTTTTTATTTAGTTTTTTTGCCGGGACGCTGCGCTAAGGCGCTTCCCGCAGCGGTTTTACTGGCTTTACTGGTTCTGCCGTCTCTAAGAACCTTAGATGCTGCGGAAGCAGCTTTGGCGCTTGTCTGCTTAGAATTTCTCATTTAATTCTCCTCAAATAATAGTCAAGCGGATCAAGTTGAACCGAGAATCTACCACCTCCTTATATTGTGGATTTGACCGCTTGCTGGCGCAGTATAGCACAACATCTTGATTGCTTACAATAGGGAAAATGAAAACTTTTTGTGAATGAAAATGCTTCTGAAAATAATGCGTCTCAAATTGAGACGCATTTCGACAAAATACGTCTCACCGTGAGACGTATTTTTGCTATGCAAGTTCCTGTTGACAATATAGCTTTTAAGGAATATTATAGAGGCAGAGAGGGAAAGCTATGTTTGAAGTTGAGTTCTACAAGTTGCCGGACGGCAAGAAGCCCGTCAAGGAGTTTCTTGACAGCTTGGAGCCAAAGATGCGAGCAAAGGCGTTATATGGTTTGTCCGTGCTGGAGGAATATGGAAACGCCCTGCGGGAGCCGTACTCCAAGCCGGTTGGCGACGGCCTGTTTGAGCTGCGCATCAAGTTTGCGAGCGACATTACGCGCATTTTCTATTTCTTCGTTGTAGGAAACAAAATCATACTGACAAACGGCTTTGTCAAGAAAACCGTAAAGACGCCGCCGAATGAGATCAAGCGTGCGAAGGACTACAAGGACGATTATGAACGGAGGCATCGTGATGAGTGAGTTACAGGACTATTTGAAAGAACAACTGAAAGACCCCGAATTTTCGGTGGAATATGAAAAGCTGCGCCCGGAGTACGAGGCGATCCGCGCCATCATCAGCGCGCGTCTGGAAAGCAAAATGACGCAAAAGGAGCTTGCCGAAAAGACGGGCATCCGGCAATCCAACATCAGCCGCATCGAAAACGGCACGAGCAGCCCCACGGTCGATACGCTCGCGCGGCTCGCCGCGGGGATGGGAAAAACGCTCAAAATTGAGTTTGTCCCCGACAGCACCGCGGGTTAAGCCTATTCTGGTATACCAGAATAGCTAAAAAAGTTTGTATTTTGACAACAGGATATTGGCATAGTATAATTATTTTGGGATAATGTTTGAAAAGCATAGATTTTAGCCTATTGATTTCTATATCAAGAGGCCAGAGCAGACCCGCCCCCAACCGTACCAGAACGCATACCAGAACGTGGAAAAAATGTAGTGAAACAGGGCATCACTCAACGAGAGCAATACCCTGTTCAAATGCGCTAAAATAGGCGATTTTGCAATTTTTCGTATCGCTGTGTCCACCTTGAAAAATCTCTGGGGGTCAAGAGGCCGTGAGTTCAAGTCTCGCCACTCGGACCAAGAATCCGCCGAAATCATTTGATTTCGGCGGATTTTCTTTTGCAAAAGTTGCATTTTCGTTTTTCGATTTTTGCTGACCACAGCACAAGTCATAGTGAGA
>CAMVGI010000156.1 GCA_947166955.1 uncultured Clostridia bacterium
GGCCCGATACGTTCCGTATTGCGGCGTGTTGGCCGCGACGGCGCTTGCCACGGGCGACCTGCGCTCGCTTATCGGTCTCGGGATCCGGACGGTGGACGAGCTGGGGACACTTTCAAAACTCCTGCTGCCCTCCGTGGCGGCGTCCATGGCGGCGGGCGGACTGGTATCCACCGCGAGCGTCTGGCAGGTGACGACGCTGATGGCCTGCGGCGCGCTGAACGATGCGGTCGCAAGGTTCCTGCTGCCGGTGGTATCGTTCTACATCGCCGCGTCCGCGGCGGGGGCGGCGTTGGGCGAGGAACGGCTCGACGCGCTTGCGGAGGGGCTGAAAAAGCTCCTCTCCGGCGCGCTGAAGCTGTGTATGACCGCGTTTACGGCGTATCTTGCCGTAGCGGGCGTCTTGACCGGCACCGCCGACCGGACGGCGGTGCGCGCGGCAAAGGTGGCGCTTTCCGGTACGGTGCCGGTCGTCGGCGGCGTATTGGCGGACGCGGCGGAGGGCGTGCTTGCCGCCGCGGGCGCGCTGCGCGGCACGCTCGGCGTTTTGGGCGTGTTCGCCATCCTTGCGCTGTGCCTGC
Source organism: uncultured Clostridia bacterium (assembly GCA_947166955.1). The sequence goes on from CAMVGI010000156.1 coordinate 579, forward strand.
TGCCGCTGCTGCGGCTTGGCGTACAGTTCCTGCTCTATAAGCTCGCCGCGTTTGTCGCGGGACTTGCGGGGACAAAGACGCTCGGCGCGTACATCGACCGTCTGGGCGAGGCGTTTGCGCTCGTGTTCGCCATGACGGCGTGCTGCGCGCTCGTGCTGTTGGTGGCGCTGCTGGTCGCGGTAACGGCGTCGATGGGGTAGGAGGGGAACAAAATGGCTTTTTTGCGACAATGGCTGCTCGGCGTGGTCGCCTGCGCGACGCTCGTGAGCGCGGCGGGGCAACTCTGCCCGGAGGGCGCTTTGCGCAAGATCGCGCGATTGACCGGAGGACTGCTGCTTCTGCTCGCGATGCTGCGGCCGCTCGGCGCGCTCTGCCCGGCGGAAAGCCTGCCGGACGCGGACGGTTATCGCGAAGAGGTGGCGCGGCTGGAGCGCGAATTGTCCTCGGAACGGGAAAATGCGCTGCGGCACGGCATAGCGTCGGAATTGGAAGCATATATTGAGGACAAAGCCGGAGATTTGGGTGCGGAGGTGCGCGCGGAGGCGGAACTTGAGACGCGCGGGGGCGTCCCGCTGCCGAAACGGGTCACGCTCCGCGGGGCGTACAGCGAGGCGCTGTCCGCCTTCCTCGCATCCGAACTTGGGATCGCAAAGGAGAAGCAGATATGGATCGAAAGCAACTGAGCGCCGGACTGCCGGAAAAGTTTCGCGACGCGGCGCGAAGGTACAAGTACGTTCTTGCGGTCGTGCTGCTCGGCGCCGCGCTGATGCTGCTGCCCACGGGCGACGGAGGAACGGCGCGCGGCGCGGACAGGAGCGCGCCGGAGCCGGAACCGTCCGGCCAAACGGAGCTGGAGGAGGCGCTTGCGGCCTTCGACGGCGTGATACGAACGGAGCCGGAAACGCAGCGCTTCGAGGGGGCGCTCGTGGTATGCGAGGGCGGCGGCGACGCCGCCGTGCGATTGCAGCTGACAAAGGCGCTCAGCGCGCTGACGGGGCTTTCGTCCGAAAAGATCGCCATTGTGAAAGGAACGCCGTGAAATGAAAACGCCAAAGCTCAGATTACCCAAAATTTATGGATTTTTCAGGAGGAACGAGAACATGAAGAAGCTGTGGAAACGGAACGCCGTGGTCGGCGCGGTGCTGGTGCTGGTGGTCGCGGCGATCGTGCTCAACGGGCGCTATGCCGCGGGCGTGGAGGAGATCGCGCCGACGACGGGCGGCAAGATCCTCGGGCAGGCGACCGAGGTGATCGCACCGGAGGCGGGAGAGGCGGCGGAGGTTGGCGGAGAGGCCGCGCCGGAGACGGTATCGTCGGACTACTTCGCCACCGCGCGCCTTTCGCGCCAGCAGGCGCGGGACAGCGCGCTGTCGCTTCTTGAGCGCGCGGGCGAAAACCAGGAACTCGACGAGCAGGCGGCGGGCGAGGTCGCGCAGGGGATCGAGGCGCTCGCGAGCTTTACGCTCAAGGAATCGCAGATCGAGAACATGGTCACCGCCAAGGGTTACGACGACTGTGTCGTGTTCCTTTCCGACGAGAGCGTGAGCGTGGTCGTTTCCTCAAAGCACGACGGGCTTCAGACCGAGGACGTCGCCAAGATCACCGACGTCGTCAAGCAGGAGACGGGGTTGCCCGTGAGCGCGATCAAGATCCTGGAGGTCAGCTGAGGGGCCGGACGACAAAATATTTGTTGTATTTTCCGCCAAAGGATGATAAAATAATCCGGCTAATGGATTTCAAGGCAAGGGAGTGTTTCCTATGGCGGATTATTTGACCCACAACGAGGAAAACGGCACCGTCAACATCGCCGAGGACGTCGTTGCCGCCATCGTGGCGGACGCCGTCAAGCAGGTCGAGGGCGTGGGCGCGATGAGCCAGAACGTCACCGAGCAGCTTTCGGGCAAGAAAGCGGTGCGCGGCGTTCTCGTTGAGAAGATCGGCGACGCGGTCGTCATCGACCTCTACCTTATGGCGCGCTACGGCTTCGCCATTCCCGAGGTGGCAGAGAAGGTGCAGGAGAACGTCTCGAACGCGGTGGGCGGCATGACGGGATTTTCCGTCAAGGAGGTCAACGTCCACGTCAGCGGCATCAGCTTCAACGAATAAAGAGAGATAAGGACTTACTATGGTTACTCGCAGCACCGCAAGAGAGATCGCCATGCATCTCGTATACGAACTGAGCTTTGCCGACGACCCCGCCGCCATGCTGTCCGAGCGTCTGACGGACGAACGCTTCGCGGAGCTGTCCGGAGAGGACGAACTCTACGCCGTTTTGCCGGAGCACGATCAGGCGGATTACATCCGCGGCATCGTCGGGGGCGTCGCCGAGCATGCGCCGGAGCTGGACGGCTACATCGCAAAGTACGCCAAGGGCTGGAGCTTCGAGCGCATCCCGCTTGTCGCGAGCGCCATCATGCGCGTGGCGATGTATGAGTGCATGTATCGCGACGACATCGACGTGGGCGTCGCCGTCAACGAGGCGGTGGAGATCGCCAAAAAGTACGAGACGCCGGAAACCGTCAAGTTCATCAACGGTATCCTCGGCAGCTTCGTGCGAGAAGAAATCGAAACAAGCAACAAATAAGTCTATCAAAAAAGCGGCTCAGCCGCTTTTTTGATTCTGAGAGGAGGGGACAAGCCGTGGCGGAACAGGCGCAGATGATCTTCAGCGTGTCGGAGGCGAACAACTTCATCAAGGCGCTGCTCGACGGCGTGCCGGAGCTGCAGGAGATCTTCGTGCGCGGCGAGATCTCGAACTACAAGCTCTACCCCTCGGGACACCACTATTTTACGCTCAAGGACGCGGAGGGCGCCATGCGCTGCGTGCTGTTCCGCGGCAACGCGTCGAAGCTGCGGTTCCGGCCGGAGAACGGCATGAAGGTCATCGCCTTCGGACGCATTTCCATTTTTCCGCGCGACGGCGCGTATCAGCTCTATGTCAGCGAGCTGACCGCCGAGGGCGTGGGAGACCTGCACGTCGCGTTCGAACAGCTCAAAGCGAAGCTCGACGCGGAGGGGCTGTTCGATCCCGCGCACAAAAAGCCGCTGCCGCGCTATCCGGGAACCATCGCCATCATCACGTCCTCCGCGGGAGCGGCGGTGCACGACATGATACGGATACTGAACGCGCGCTGGCCGCTTTCCAAGGTCGTGCTTCTGCCCGTGCGCGTGCAGGGTGAGGAGGCGCCGCCCGAGATCGCGGGCGCGCTGCGGTACGCGAACAAGTGGCGCGTGGCGGACGTGATCATCACGGGCCGCGGCGGCGGTTCCATCGAGGATCTGTGGGCCTTCAACGACGAGCGCGTCGCGCGGGCGATCTACGAGTCCGAGATCCCCGTTATCTCCGCCGTCGGACACGAGCCGGACGTCACCATATCCGATTACGTTGCCGACGCGCGGGCGTCCACGCCGTCGAACGCGGCGGAGATCGCCGTGCCGGACCAAAAGGAGCTGCGCCGCCGCCTTGCCGTGATGGGCGGGCGCATGACGCAGAGCGAGGGCGCGCGCCTCGAAGCGCTGCGAAAGCGCCTTGCGGAGTTGTCCCGCAAGCGCGCGCTGACCGATCCGACGGCGTTTGTGGCGGACAAGCGGATGCTGCTCGACTATACGCAGAAAAATCTCGTTTCCGCCGCGGAAAAGCAGCTCGCGGAGCGGCAGCGGCAATACGCCGCGCTCTGCGCCTCGCTCGACGCGCTCAGCCCCCTGAAGGTGCTCGGCCGCGGCTACGCCGTGGCGCGCACGGCGGACGGACGGGTGCTGCGAAGCGCAAAGGACGCGAACGTGGGAGAAAAAATAGACTTAACGCTCGAAAAGGGTAGACTGACCTGCGCCGTGGAGGCGCGGGAGTTGGAAGGAGAACGCCATGGCTAAGACGGAAAAGACCTTTGAGGAGAACCTCGCGCGGCTGGAGGAGATCGTGGGCGCGCTGGAAAAGGGCGACGCAAAGCTCGCGGAC
>CAMVGI010000157.1 GCA_947166955.1 uncultured Clostridia bacterium
CGGGCTTGCGGCGGTGTTCCTTGTGGGACTGCGCCGCGGATACGGGACGAAGGCGCTTGCAAAGATGGCGTGGGACAAGATGCCAAAGACCATGCTCGTGCTGCGCATTCTGACGCTGATCGGCGTTTTGACCGGCTTGTGGCGTTCGTGCGGGACGATCGCGTTTTTCATCTGCAACGGCGTGCGCGTCATTTCACCGCCGCTTTTTGTACTGTTCGCGTTTTTGCTGTGCGCGCTGCTTTCTTACGCGCTCGGCACGTCGTTCTGCGTGGCGAGCACCGCGGGCGTCGTGCTCATGGCGCTTGCGCGCTCGGGCGGCGTCGATCCGGCGGTGACGGCGGGCGCGGTGATGTCCGGCGTCTATTTCGGCGACCGCGGCGCGCCGACGTCGTCCTGCGCCACGCTCGTCGCGGCGCTGACCGGGACCGAGCTGTACGGCAACGTCCGGCGCATGCACCGCACGGCGCTTTTGCCGTATGCGCTCTGCCTCGCGTTCTACGCGTTCCTGTCCGTGCGCAACCCGATGACGGGGGCGGACGACGCGCTGCTCGGCGCGCTTGCGGAACGCTTCGACCTCTCGCCGTGGACGATGCTTCCGGCGGCCGTGATGCTTGTGCTGCCGCTGGCGCACGTGCCCATTTGGATCGCGATGTCGGTCTCGGGCGCGCTTGCGTTTTTGCTGAGCGTTTTTTTGCAGGGCACAGCCGTGTGGGAGACGCTGCGCGTCTGCCTTCTCGGCTTCCGCGCGGAGGGCGCGCTCGCGTCCGCGCTTACGGGCGGCGGGTTCGTGTCGATGCTCACGGCGTTTCTGATGCTGCCGCTCGCGTCGATGATGGCGGGCGTTCTGGAGGGCGTCGGCGCGCTCGACGGCGTGCAGGAGAGGCTGGACGCGGTGGCGGAGAAACTCGGATTGTTCCCGACGACGGCGCTGCTGAGCGTCGTTTGCTCGATGGTGATGTGCAACCAGACCATCGTTGTCATCATGCTCGCTCAACTGCTCGGAAAGGTCTACGAGCGCCGCGGCGCGTCGAAGGAAGAATTTGCCATCGACATTGCCAACTCCGGTGTCGTGCTTGCGGGGCTGGTGCCGTGGTGCATCGCCTGTGCGGTGCCGCTGTCGATGCTTTCCGTCGGCGTGGAGGCGCTGCCCTACGCGGCGCTGCTCTATACGATCCCACCTTGTTATTTCCTGTTGAAGAAACGTTATTTTTCGAAGGAGGCTTCACTATGACGGACGAGATCAAGAGGCTCAAGGACATCATCGACGGCACGGACAACATCGTGTTTTTCGGCGGCGCGGGCGTTTCCACCGAGAGCGGCATTCCGGATTTCCGCAGCGTCGACGGGCTGTACCACCAGCAATGGGACGAGCCGCCCGAGACCATTTTGAGCCACACCTACTATGTGCGCTATCCGGAGAAGTTCTTTCGGTTTTACCGCGCGAAGCTGCTGATCTCCGGCGTGCAGCCGAACGCCGCGCACAAAAAGCTTGCGGAATGGGAATCGCAGGGAAAGCTCCGCGCCGTCATCACGCAGAACATCGACGGGCTGCATCAGGCGGCGGGAAGCCGCGAGGTGCTGGAGCTGCACGGCAGCACGCTGCGCAACTACTGCGAAAAATGCGGCAAGTTCTACGACGCCGACTTTATCCGCAACAGCGAAGGGGTGCCGACGTGCACGTGCGGCGGGCGCGTCAAGCCGGACGTGGTGCTCTACGAGGAGGGGCTGGACACCGAGACGATCGAGCGCGCGGTGCGCTACATCGCGAACGCGGACGTGCTGATCATCGCGGGCACGTCGCTCGCGGTCTATCCCGCGGCGGGCCTGATCGACTACTATCGCGGCCATAAGCTGGTGGTCATCAACAAGACGCCGCTTCGCTCCGACCTCGGCGCGGACCTCGTGATCACGGGCGCCGTGGGCGAAACGCTCGCGCAGCTTTGAGCGCGCAAACGGCGGTTTTTCGGAGCTTTCCAAGTTTTTTGCCGGCAGGCGAAAAAAAGCTTGACTTTTGTGCTCCGCTGGTCTTATAATAGCGGAGCGGTCGTCAGACGGCAGGAAACTACGCGGGTGTGCTGGAATTGGCAGACAGGCTAGCTTGAGGTGCTAGTGTTCGTATGGACGTGCGGGTTCAAGTCCCGCCATCCGCACCAGTTTTCCTATCGGTGATGGCCGTTTATGCGCGAGTGGTGGAATTGGCAGACTCGCTAGATTCAGGTTCTAGTGTGCATTACGCACGTGCGGGTTCAAGTCCCGCCTCGCGCACCATTGAAAGCCCTTTAACCATGTAGGTTAGAGGGCTTTTTCTCATATTTCGGGACACGGTAAAGTACACACTTTTATTTTGGGACCGTCTTTTTTGGCTTCAGGATGTCGCCGAAAGTCGATATACTGCAGAAAAATAAAAGCCATTTTGTGGTTTTACTGCCACCCTGCAAAATCCATCGTATCAACAGACAGAGACAACCAAAAGCGGAGAGAAATAGCCGTGCGCAGAAGCGCTTGCTATATTTGCCAGCTTTGTGCTATAATTCTTTTTGGGAAACAAAGAATCGAGGCGGCGGCGGGGCGCGCATGGAGCTTTCGCGTGAGGAGCTGCGGCGGCTGCGGCGCGGAACGCTCCCGACGCTGCTGCTTTCCGCGCGTCGGCAATTTTGACGCCGGTTGTCTTCGACTAAAACGAGGGGGGAAACGAATGAGCGATTTGATCACAGCCAATATGCCGTTGCTACTTGATTTTATGGTGGTTGCCATTCTTGCGTGCGGCGTGGCGATACGGCTGCACAAGGGACTTTATAACTCGCTGATGCCGCTGGCGGTGATCGCGGCGTCCGCCGTCTGCGGACTGACGCTTTCCTCCGTGTTGAGCGGCCCGATTTCAGACAGCGCGATCCCGGGACTGACGGAGTATTTCCATGAGAGCGTCGATCAGGGGCTTTATTCCATCGACGACCTCGACCGGCGGCTGAGCCGACTCGAACAGGGCGCGACGGACGAGCTCAGGCAGGCGGTCGACCTCTCGCGCTACACGCATGCCGCGCATGATATGGCGCACGACGCGGGCGACGCGCTTGCCACGGTCAACGACGAGGTGCTGACGGACGAGAACATCGACACCGCTGTTTCATCGGTTGAGAACGCGGCGGGACAACTCACGGAAAAGGTTCCCGAAGTTTTGCTGGATCCGGCGCGCGAGGCGCTGGAGGAAAAGGGACTGACCGGCGACGCGGCGCGCGAGTACATCCGTCAGGCGGGCGACGCGCTCGGCTCCGCGGGCGAAACGGTGCTGACGGACGAGAATATCGACGCGGCGATCGCCGCGGTGCAGCAGGAGATGAACGCCGGCACGCAGTATCTGTACGGCGCCGGCGAGGAAGGAAAGCAGGGACGCGAGGCGTTTGCCTCCGCCGAGGACGAGAAAACTGCGGCGAAAGCGGCGGTGAGCGCGCTGGTGGCGTTTCTGACGCCGCGGTATGTGCGCGTTGTGACATTCCTGATCGGCTGGGTAGCGTTCCTTGCGGTGCTGACGATCGTCAAAAACACGTTCGGCCTTGCGTTCAAGCTGCCCGTTGTCAAGCAGGTCGACAAGCTCGGCGGCGCGGCGCTCGGCTTCGTTGAGGCGGCGGCCGAGATATGGCTGGTGCTTTGGATCGTCCGCTACCTCGGCTTCAACGTGTTTCGGGAGCTTGGACAGCGCACGGCGGTGCTGCGGTTCTTTACGTAAGAGCGGCGCGGCCGGGAGCGGTGCAAAAACGGTATGAGTCAGGAACGACAGGCAAAGATACAAGCCCAAGATTTGCGGTAAGAGTTTCGGCGATGCAAACGAAACGTTGATAAAACCGATTCGTTCTGCTATAATAGAAAAAGACAATTAAAGTAAGGACAATTTCGGAATGCCCCGAATTGTGATAGAAAAGAAAAACACCAGGGAGGAGTAAAATCATGTGGGACAGAAAAGAACTTAAAGCCAAGGGAAAGGCAGCCTTTAAGGCGAACTATTGGAAGTGTGTGATCGTCGCGCTGATTTTCGCACTGTTTCTCGGCGGCGGCGCAAGCGCGGGCAAAAACAAAGTGGATGACGCGAACGGTGGCGATTCCGGACAAAAACTCGTTGAGGAACTGCGCCAGATGCCCACGGAAGTGGTGGGCGTGATCGCGGGCGCGCTTGTCGGCGTGTCGCTGATCGCCACCGCCGTCAAGCTGCTGGTCGTCAATCCGCTCGGAGTGGGCTGCAAGCGTTTCTTCCTGGTCAACAGCGACGCGCCGGCGGAGCTGAACGAGTTGGGCTACAGCTTTAAGAACGGCTACGGCAGCGCGGTCCTTGCGATGTTCCTGCGCGACCTGTTCATCGCGCTGTGGACGATGCTGCTTATCGTTCCCGGTATCATCAAGGCGTATTCCTATCGCATGGTGCCGTATATTCTCGCCGAGAACCCCAACGTGGGCGGCATGGAGGCTATCAAGCGCCCCAAGGAGATGATGAAAGGCCACAAGTGGAACGCGTTCATCCTCGACCTTAGC